>JASHVN010000564.1 GCA_030044555.1 Xanthobacteraceae bacterium
CGGCGCCCATCTCAGCACCTTCGATTTCAGGATCGCCTTTGCCGGAGCCGTGATGTTCGCGCTTCTGAGCCTCGTCTACGGCTGGATCCTGCACCCGGACGCCGCCGCCGAGGTCAGCGGTCATCGTCCGAAGTCGGCGACGGCGTAAGGCGCGCCTTACGGCGCCTTCAAAAATAGTTACGGTGACAGTGCACTCATAGTTAGGTGCATAGTTACGGTGACAGTGCACTCAATTGACGCATCGTCCGAAGTCGGCGCCGGCTTGAGGCGCGTTGTTATGGTGCCTTCAAAAACCTGTTGGTGACGTATTGCGACAAGTCCGCTTCGTGATCGAGCAGCTTCATCTCGACGAAGCTTTCGCTCATGGCTTTGAGAATGTCCGGATCGAAGCGCCCGTCTCTTGAAAAGAATCCGCCCGGCATCAGCTCATCGTAAACGCGACCGGCCACCCCCGGTGTAACGCCCAGCTCCTGCTGGGCGAAGGCGACCGTTTCGCCTCTGTGGGCGCGTGCATAGTCGATCGTCCGGAACCAGGCGCTGACAAAGCCGCGAACCGCGTTCGGATCGCCTTTGATCAGCTTGTCGGAGGCGTAAATGATCTGATTTTGAAACTTGGTGATCAGATCGCCGAAGTTGACGAGAATCTTTACTTGACCGCGCTCTTCGAGATTAAGCGCGGTGGCGATATCGACCACCGCCGCATCGGCGGCGCCGGTGCGGAGTGTCGCAACCCGCGCTGCCGTATCGCCCACCGAAACACGCTTGATGGCTGATGGCGGCCATTTCTCGTGCGCGGCGACCTGCGAGACCGCCCAGTCGGTGAGCGAGCCGAGGTTTGTCACCGCGACCGTGCGATTGCGCAGCGCATCGAGCGACTTGATCGGGCTGTGCGCGCCGACCACCAGCACCAGGATCGAAGGCGGACCCGACAGCGCCGCCACGCCGGTGAGCGGCGCGCCTTTGGCCGCATAGGCGAGCGTCGCCCCCGAGGCGAGCCCAATGTCGATGCTGCCAGCGATGACCGCCTGGACCATCTTCGCTTGCGTGATGCTGCTCACCTCGACGTCGAGCCCGTTCTTTTTGAATGTGCCGAGCTTGTTGCCGTAGTCGACCATGCTCAAGGCGAAATCGTTGGCGACCTTCGCCACCGCGAGCTTTGTCTGCGCCGCGGCATCCGCCGCCAGCGCAATTGGCGTCAAGGCAAGGCACAGGCCTACAAGCCAGGCTTTGTGTGCCATCCGATCCTCCCTGCAACGTGTCACGCGCGCTCTGTGGCGCGCCTGGTCCGGTGATGAGCTAGGCGTGCGCGTGTTCGCGCGATGCCAGCGGATGTTTGAGGCCGGGATTGCGTGCGGCCGCGGCAAGGTCCGCCAGCATCGGCAGCGTGATGACGAAGAAGGCTGCGCCGTTCTGCGAGCGCAGCTCCTTCACCGGAGCGCCGTTAGGCAGGAACATGTACGTGCCTTCGCCCCAACTCTTGCCGTCGTATTCGCACGATCCTCGCAGCAGATAGCGCAACTCGGCGTCCTCCTGAACGCCGGCGCCGATCGAGGCTCCCGGCAGAAGCCGAAGGAAGCTGATCCCGGTGCGTGCCTCGCTGAAGGTGCCGAGGTGCTTGACCTCGATCCCCGGCCGCTTGCGGTCCGGCCAGAAGCGGTAATTTTCCGTCAGCATCATCACCGGCTGCCGATAGCGCTGCGGCGGGAAGACAAGGTCGCGGCCCTCGTGTTCCTCCCAGATCGCCTCGTAAGAGTCCTTGTTCCTCGGCGTGCCGTCCGGCTTGAAGCCCTTATAAACGCCATTCTCGAACTTGCCGCCGGCGTTCAAGAGCGTCTGGTAGGTCGCGTTCATCTCCTCGTTGGAGAGCAAATGTTCGCCGCTGGCGCCCTGAAACTGCAGCACCAGGCATTCGCACTGGCCTTCCTGCTTCTGCGGGCCGTAATAGGAGCCTTCCGGAAAATACCCGCATTCGCCGGCGGCAAGATCGCCGAGGCCGGTGCTTTGAATGCCGGAGAGCGTGTAGCGAATTTGATCGAAATTATGCCGGTGACGCGGCGTGAAGTAGCCGTCGGGCACCACGGAGAGCGAATATTCCATGGTGACGCCGGGAATTCCGGTCTCGAGCGGCAGACGTTTGCGCCGGATCATGTGCACGCGGCCGCGGCGGACCTCTTCGAAGTCCATGGCTTTGGTATCGGTGACGATGACCTGCGGCGCCGCCGGCGATGTGGGCTGCTGCATGGGCTGCTCCTCCGGGTTTTTGTATTGCCGGGGGAACGCTACCCGCCCGCCGCGCGATCGTCTAAGATATAATACCAATAATCATTATGCCGTTTTGGCATAAGACTGATTGGCATCGGACTGACACTGAGATTGGGACCATAGAGACATTGGGACCATGGACCTTCGGGCGCTCCGCTATTTCGTCTATGTCGCCGAGGCGAGAAGCTTTTCCAAAGCCGCCGTGCAATTGGGCATCGCGCAGCCGGCGCTGAGCCGGCAAATCCGCAAGATCGAGGACGAGCTTGGCATCGAGCTGATCCTGCGTGCCGGCCGGCAGCTTGAGCTGACAGAGGCCGGCTTCCTGCTGCTGCAGCGGGCGCATTCGCTGATCCGGCAAGTCGCGCAAACGGCCGAGGATGTGCGCGCCCATAGCGCGCGCATTCGCGGCACGATCACCATCGGCGTCAGTCCGACCGTCAGCGAATCTGTCGGGCCGGGGATCGCGGGGGAATGCGCCGCGCGTCATCCGGACGTGCGGCTCAATTTTGTCGAGGGCGTCAGCGCGTTCATCTTCAAGCGGCTGATCGATCAGGAACTCACGCTGTGCCTGATGCACAATCCGCCCCGGCATCAGGGTATCGAAATCGAACCGCTATTGACGGAGCCGATGTATCTCGTTGGACCGGGCGCGGTTTCGGCCGGCCAGCCGCCGGTGAAACCCGGCACGCGGCTCGACAATCTGCCGCTCATTCTGCCCAACCGCACGCATAGTTTGCGCATGCTCGTGGACCGCGCCGTTGCCGAACAGGGCGGACGATTTCGTATAGCCTTTCAGGTGGACGGCTATACGACGACGAAGGCTTTCGTTGCCGCCGGCCTCGGCTACACGATCCTGCCCTACAGCTCGGTGCGCGACGCGGTCGAGGCGCAACAGCTTTCCGCCGTCCGGCTGCACAAGCCGAAGCTGACATGGACGCTCAGCATCGCCTACCGCAAGGATCAGCGCACCGGGCGTGCGGTGATGGCGTTGCGCGATATCATTGCTGCGAAGGTCAGCATGCTGGCTGCCGAGGGCGATGGCGGCAAGGTTGTTAGTAAGATCGCCAGCAAGGGTGTGAGGGGAACGCGCAAGGCGTCGCATTGAAGCGACTGCGGCACGACGCGTCGACGTGAAACGTCGAATTCTTTTGCGCCAATATCACGGCATCCGCTTGCCGACGCCGCGTTCGATGGCGCGCCGGACGATCAGGTCGGCAAAGGCGATGTCTTCGAGCGCGATGCCGAGCGATTTGAACAGGGTGATGTCGGCGGGCCCGCGGCGGCCGGGCGCTTTTTCGCTGAGGATGTCGCCGAGTTCGGCGATGTCCTGCCATTTCAGCCGGCCGGCGGCGACCAGATCGCGGTATTCACCGGCTTCGACTTGGGCCTGTGCCAAATGATCGGTCGCGCGCACGGTTGAGCGCAACACGGTCTCGGCATCGACCTCGCGGCGCGAAGCGGCATTGGCGCCGGCGGCATTGACGTGAACGCCGGACTTGAGCCAGTTCGCGCGCAGCACCGGCTCCGTGGATTTGGTGATGGTGATGACCACGTCTGCGTCGCTCATTGCGGCCTCGGCGGAAGAAGCGGGCTCCGCGGCGACGCGCAGTTTGCGCTCGATCTCGCGCGCGAAGGTCTCCCGATGCTCGGGCGTGCGCGTCGACACGCGCACGGTCTCGATTTTGCGCACGGCACAGACCGCCGCCACCTGGGTCAACGCCTGGCGGCCAGCGCCGATCACGCAGAGCGAGCGCGCGTCGGGATTGGCGAGGAGTTTTGTGGCCAAGCCGCTCGCGGCGCCGGTGCGAATACGGCCGAGATGGTCGGCCTCGATCATGGCCTTGAGGCTGCCGTCGCGCGCGGAATAAAGCAGGACGTGAAAGCGTCCGCCGCCCGAATAGGCCTTCAGTCCGAAAATCTCCGCGGCGCCCCACGCCGCGCCCATCAGATTGAACGCGCCGTTGCCGACCGGCGCGCGCTGCCGCGGCAAGTTGACCGTCGCCGGGTCGGACCACGTCTCGAACAAAAGCTCAAGCGCCGCGATCGCATCCTTGACGGTCACGAGGCGCTGCACGTCCGCCTCACTGAGGTAAAGCGGCCCCTTGAACGCGGCTTTGGTTTTGTTCTTACCCTTGCTCGTGGCCTTGCTTTTGGCCTTGCCCGCGGCTTTGGTTTTGGCTTTGCGCTTCTTTGCAGCTTTGACCATGGGCAAAATCATATTCCGGCGTTGAGCACGT
>JASHVN010000565.1 GCA_030044555.1 Xanthobacteraceae bacterium
TGGCTCTACAATCAGGAGCCCGCGATCGGCGCGGCGGCGGCATCCATTCAGAACGACGAGATCGCCCGTCTGATGAAGGAAACGCCGGATCGTTTCACCGGCATCGCTACGCTGCCGATGCAGGCGCCGGAGAAGGCCGCCGCGGAATTGCGCCGCGCCATGAAGACGCTCGGCCTGCGCGGCGCCATGATCGGCTCCAATGTCGGCGGCAAGAATTTGGACGATCCGAGCTTCGAGCCGCTATGGGCGGCGGCGGCAGAGCTCGACGCTTTTTTCATGATCCATCCCGGCAACGTCGCCGGCGCTGACCGGCTGCGCTCCTACTATTTGAACAACCTGGTCGGCAATCCGCTCGACACCACGATAGCGGCCGCCTGCCTGATCTTCGGCGGCGTGCTCGAACGTTATCCGAACTTCAAGCCGGTGATGGTGCATGGCGGCGGCTTCACGCCCTATCAGGGCGGCCGCTGGGTCCACGGCTGGCACGTGCGCCCGGAGCCGAAGGTGCACCTGAAACACTCGCCGGAAAAATATCTCGATCGCTTCCGCTACGACACAATCTGTCACTCCAAGACGGCGCTGGAATTCCTTATCTCCTCGACCGGCGCCGACCGCATCTTTCTCGGCAGCGATTATCCTTACGACATGGGCATGATGGATTGCGTGCGGCACGTGCGTTCGTTGGACATTCCAGCGACGGACCGCGATATGATTCTGGGCGGATATGCCGCATCCATTTTGGCTCTGTGAACAAACAATAACGCGGCGCGTTCTCATTGCGGCAGCAGACCAATTTGCCGCCGCATCTATTGGGCCAGATGGAGTTTATAAATGCGCAATAACAAAGACAGTTCACCGCACATTTCACGGCGCGTGGCGCTCACCAGAACCGCAATTGCGCTCGGGGTAGCGGCCGCGGGCGCCACCGTCACGGATGCCAGCGCGCAGCAAAAGATCACGCCGGCCGCCGCCAAGTATCAGGACCAGCCGAAGGGACAGCAAAGCTGCGCGGTTTGCGTCAACTTCCAACCGCCGAATGCCTGCAAATTCGTGCAAGGGACGATCAGTCCCAGCGGCTGGTGCCTGCTGTTTGCGCCTAAGACCTAGTCGCTCTCCGCATAACGCAAGTCGAGCGCGTCAGATTATAGACTACGTTTGATGCTGCGCCCCGGCACGTTCGCGCTGACTTTGCTGCTTGCGTCGTTGACCGGGCTCGGACCCATGTCGACCGACATGTACGTGCCGTCGCTGCCCGCCATCGGCCACGCGCTGAATGCGCCGACCGCGCAGGTGCAGCTGACGATTTCAAGCTATCTCATCGGTTTTGCCGTCGGCCAGATCCTCTATGGGCCGATATCGGACCGCTTCGGCCGCAAGCCGGTGCTGCTGGCGGCGCTTGTCCTGTACGGCATTGGCAGCGTGATTTGCGCGACGACGCAGTCGATCGATGCGCTGATCGCAGCCCGTTCCGTGCAGGCGCTGGGCGGTGCCGGCGCCATCGTGCTGGCGCGCGCCGTCGTGCGCGATCTTTATTCCGGCGTGCGCGCCGGCCGCGAACTGTCGCTGATGGGATCGATCCAGGCATTTGCGCCGATCATGGCGCCGGTGATTGGCGGCGTGCTGCAGACGGCGTTCGGCTGGCGGGCGAGCTTCATTCTGCTGGTGATCGTTGCGGTGCTGGCGGGCTCTGCCACGGCGCGGCTGCTGCCGGAAACGCTGCACAAGCCGACGCCCGGGCCGTTCTCTTTCAGGACAATGGGCAGTCTCTATCGTTCCGTCCTCCAGCATCGGAGCTTTCTCGCCCATCTCGGCATCATGACCACGATGTTCGTCGGGCTCTACGCCTGGGTCTCCGGCGCCTCGGTCGTCATTCAGGGCGTGTATGGCCTGTCGCCGCTTGCCTTCGGCCTGACCTATGCGGTCGGCTCGCTGGGATACATGATCGGCACCAACATCGCGGCGCGCATCGTGATGCGGCTTGGTCTCGATCCGATGATCGGACTTGGCACCGCGATCATGGCGGCAGGCGGCTTGGCGATGGCGGCGGTGACCGCGCTCGGGCTTGCTAACGTTATTTGGTTGGTGCTGGGAATGACCACTTATCTCGCCGGCATGGGACTGGCGATGCCGCAAACCATGGCGGGAGCGCTGACGCCGTTTCCCGACCGCGCCGGCACCGCCTCATCGCTTCTCGGTTTTTCGCAACAATCGTTCGCTGCAATTGCCGCTGCGGTGATCGGCGCCTATCTGGGCCGCTCGGCCTGGCCGGTCGCAGGCACCATCGCGGCGATGGGTTGTTTGGCGTTTTCCATCTGGGCGACGACGCGACGCGTCCGCGCCACCGATCGCTGAGAGCGGGCGACCGAGCCACGTTCCTTCACCTCACTGGCCTGCAATCTGACGGGTTCGCTTCGCTGCCGCCGTTACGATCTCATAGGCTTCACGAACTGCCGGCTTTGCCTTCGACACCTCATCGCCGACGTTCGCCAGCGTCGCCATCATTGCCGATTGTTCGGCGGACGGCAGACTGATCAATTCACCGCCGCCGGCGGCCCAGCCTTCGCGCGCCTCTTCGAAGATCGCCACCGCCTGCGGGTCGATCGCAATCGATTCCCGGGCGCCGTCTCGATCAACGACATCCTGCAAATCCTTCGGCAGAGAATCATACCACTTCTTGCTGATCTCGACGATGATGAACACTGCCGGCTGATTGGTCTCGGTGACGTACTTGGCCGCGTCCTGATAATGAAAGTTAGTGTAGACGGTGAGCCCGGCAAGCGAGGCGTCGATCGCGCCCTGCTGCAGCGCCGGCAGAACATCGCCGAGCGACATGGCGACCGGCGTCGCGCCAAGCTGTTCGAAAGCTTCAGTCTGGAATTGCGAGGCAAAAACTCTGATCTTCCTTCCCTTGATGTCGGCAAGATGACGGATCGGGGTCCTTGAGACGATCGAAGACATTTGCGTGCTGAACATCCCGACGCCGTGGAGGCCTTTGTCGGCTCCGAGCCCCAGCATCAGCTTTAACACCGCCGGATCCGCGCTCAGATGCAGCGCCTGCGCCATGGAGTCGACGAGCCCGGGTGCGGCCATGACCCCAAAGCGCTCATCGACACCGACAAAGAATTCAGGCGGGATGACCGCGCACTGGATAGCGCCGAATTGCACCCCTTCGATCTGCCGCGGGATCGATCCCAATTGACTGGCCGGATAGACCTCGGCCTTGATGCGGCCGCCCGAATCCTTCTCCACGGCGGCGGCATACTTCTTGGCAAACAGATGCTGCGCTTCATTGATCGTGGGAAGCGTGATCTTCATCACGTAAGCGGGAGTCTTATCTTGCGCATGCGCGGCGATAAGAGGGGGCGCAAAGAGCAAAACAAGGGTCGACGCGACAAACAGCAGACACGCAATAGCTCTACTTTGAGCAAAAGACATTTCCTGACACTCCACTGCAATGACGACGCGCGCTGCAGTATCGATGCAGGAAATGTGCCATGATTTCTCTAGCGGGATGCATGGCCTGTGCCATTGGGCCGGCACGCGCACGGTGCGCACCGACGTGCGGTCATGCTTTGCCCGCGCGAGCGATCCGAGTAACTTTGAAGAATAGCCGGCGTTTGGGCTTACTGCACCTTGATGCCGGCGAACTTGATCACCTTCGCCCACTTCGCAGTGGCGTCAGCGCAGAGCTTGCCGAACTCCTGAGGCGTCATCGGCTGCGGTTCGACGCCCAGATCGACAAGGCGCGCCTTCATTTTCGGATCGGCGATGATCGCGTTGATCTCTTTGTTGAGCTTGTCGATGATAGCGGCCGGAGTATTGCGCGGCGCCCCCACGCCGAGCCAGCCGCTGCCCTCGTAGCCCGGCACGAAATCGCCGATCGGGGGAATATCCGGCAGCGCGCTCATGCGCGTCGCACTCGTTACCCCGAGTCCGCGCAGCTTTCCGCTTTTGAGATAACCGAGCGCGGCGGCGACCGCGACGAAGGCGACAGGCACCTGTCCGCCAAGTACATCGGGCATGTAATTCGATTTGTACGGAACCTGAATCAAATTAAGTCCCGTCATCATCTTGAACAGTTCGCCGGCCAGATGCGGCGCGGTGCCGACGCCGGCCGTGGCCAGATTGATCTTCCCCGGATTGGCTTTGGCATAGGCGATAAATTCAGGAACCGTCTTGGCGGGGAATGACGGGTGGACCGCGAGCACAAACGGCGTGACGCCGATGAAGGCGACCGGCGCGATATCGCGGAGGAAATCGAAATCCAGGTTTGGATAGAGTGTTGCGTTGACGGCGTTGCCCGAAATTTCCAGCAGCAAAGTGTAGCCGTCCGGCGCCGCCCGTACGACGGCTTCAGCGCCGATATTGCCGCCTGCCCCCGGCCGGTTCTCGACGACAACGGCCTGGCCGAGCCGCTCCGACAATGACGGCGCGATCAGACGGGCAGCAACATCGGGCGCAAGCCCGGCCGGGAGATCGACGATGATCTCTACCGGCCGCGTCGGATAGCTCTGCGCCTGGGCGACGCGCGACAATGGCCAAAGCGCCGCCCCGCTGACTGTCAGATACGAGAAAAATTTGCGGCGCGAAGGTTGCATTGGCATTGTCCCAGCAGCGGCCATTGTTAGACCAAAGCGACGCGTCGATAGCACCGCTCAGCGGTTTAATCCACCTGCGCGCCCGAGGCTTTGATGATGGGCGCCCATTTTGCGATTTCCGCCTTTATGAAAGCAGCCGTCGATTCCGGCGTCGAGCCGGGCGTCGCGTCGATCCCGGCCTTTTCCAGGGCTCCGGAGACTTTAGGATCGGCCAGCGATTTGTTGATCGCGGCGTTGAGCCTGTCGACAATAGGCTTTGGCGTCCCCGCCGGCGCGATGAGCGCATTCCAGGTATAGCACTCGTAACCCTTCAGGCCCTGCTCCTGCAGCGTCGGCAAATTCGGCATGGCAGCGAGCCGCGTCGCCATACCGGCGCCGAGCGCACGGACCTTGCCGGCGAGCGCGAGCGGCATCGCTGTCGGCGTGGCGTCGAAAGCCATTGCGACCTGGCCGGCCATCAGATCGGTGTCCATCGGCGCCGAGCCCTTATAGGGCACGTGCACGACGTTGAGCCCGCCGGCATCCGCTTTGAACTCCTCGCCGCACAGCTGCAGGATCGAGCCGACGCCGGAAGACCCGTAGGAGTACTTCCCGGGATGCGCCTTGAGCAGAGCAATGAGGCTCTTGACGTCGGTTGCCGGGATCGACGGATTGACGAGTAACAGCGTCGGCGTCACCCCGATCCGCCCGAGCGGCGCAAAATCGCGGACGGCGTCGTAGGGCATGTGTTTGTAAAGGCCGGGATTAATGGCGTTGGTCGACACCGTCGCCATCAGCATCGTGTAACCGTCGGGCGCTGACTTGGCGACGTAATCAGCGCCGATATTGCCGCCGGCACCCGATCGGTCCTCAACCACAACCTGCTGGCCGAGTATTTCACTCATCTTCGCACCCATGATGCGGCCAACGATGTCGGTCGGTCCGCCTGCAGCGAATGGAATGATCATTCGCATCGGGTGCGACGGAAAATGATTTTGCGCCTGTGCACTCGCGCCGGCGAGCGCCAATACCGCGACGATGACGGCCGCGGCGCGCCGCAGCCGAAGCAGCTTCTGCATGATTTTCCTCCCAAATTTTTCGAGGAGGATAGCATTTCGCTGCGGCAAAATCACTGGTTGCGGGGCGGGTGCGGCGCGATTGCGTCGCTTCGGCAATTTGGGCAAGGTCGAGAAAAAGAACGCCTGGGCGCAATGACGCCCGCTCAGAATGAGATTCGGGGACGGGAGGATCGCCATGACCAACGTCACGGCCACGGCTGCTGTCGCGGTGTTGCGCAAGCTCAACGGCGCGAGCCAGGGCGACATGCGCCACGTCGTCGCCCGGCTCGAGCGCCTGCCTTACTGCTCGTGGCATCTGAAAATGCGGCTGATCATTTGTACCGCCTGGTTCTTCGATGCCTTCGATTCGATCGCCATCGCCGTCGTGCTGCCACCGCTGATCGGGATGTGGCATCTGCGGCCCCAGGATATCGGTCCGCTGATCGGCATCGGCTTTGCCGGTCAGCTCATCGGCGCTATCGGGTTCGGCTGGATCGCGGAGCACTGGGGCCGCCGCCGCTCCATGCTGGCGACGCTGCTGATTTTCTCGCTCGGCGCTTTGGCGTGCGCGGCAGCAACGAGCTACTCGATGCTGTTCTGGCTGCGTTTCGTTCAGGGCATCGGGCTTGGCGGCGAGATTCCGCTGATGGCCGCCTACGTCAACGAGTTCGCCCACGCCAAGACCCGAGGCCGGTTCTCGATCTCGATTCAAGTTCTGTTTTCAGTGGGATTGTTGGGTGTGGCCCTGGTCGGCGTCTATGTGGTACCGCATTGGGGCTGGCAATGGATGTTCGTTATCGGCGCCATTCCGGCACTGATCGCGATCCCGATGCGGACGATCCTTCCGGAATCGCCGCGTTGGCTGGCTAGCCGCGGCCGTTACGAGGAGGCGGACCGCGCCATAGCGCAAATCGAGGTTATCGCTGCGCGCGAAGGCAAGCCTGTTCCACCGCCGCCTTCGAATCTTCCCGAGGTGGTCGAAGCACGCCCGCGCATCGCTGATCTGTTCAAGGGCATCTATCTGCGCCGGACGATCTCGGTATGGCTGCTCTGGATCGGCGCTTATTTCGTGTCTTACGGCATCACCGCGTGGATGCCCTCGCTGTTCCGCACGGTCTATCATCTCAATGTGCAGCAATCGCTGAACTATGGCCTGATCAATAATGTGTTCGGACTTTCCGGCGCATTCCTTGCTCTCTATTTGATCGAGGCCATCGGACGACGCCGAATGTTCATTTTCAGCCTGGGCGGCTGCGCTGTGTCTCTCATCGCCTTTGCATTCCTGCCGCAGCTCAGCGCGGCAGGAACCCTCGCGCTGGCGAGTTGCGGATTTTTCTTCCTCAGTTCCACCTTGTTGTCGCTCGCGACCTACACGGCAGAGATTTATCCCACGCACTTGCGCGCGCTCGGCGGCGGTGTCGCCAGCGCCTGGCAGCGCGGCGCTTCGATGGTTGGTACAACCGTTGTCGGCTGGGTGCTGCCGTACTACGGCATCAACGCGGTATTCGTCATGTTCGGATTGTTCGCGCTCATGGGCGCCGTGGTCGCCATCTTCTTCGCGGTTGAAACGCGCGCACAGGTTCTCGAA
>JASHVN010000566.1 GCA_030044555.1 Xanthobacteraceae bacterium
CAACAAGCTGCAGATCAAGGGCGATAACGGCGCCATCGCCGACGCCACGCTGACGAGCTCCACCACCATCAGCGCCGCCGCGACGTTCAATTCGCTCGGCATCGTCCGGCCCGACCACTCGATCGATTGGTCCGACGGCACCAAATGGAGCAAATAAAAAATCAAGCGCCGCCCTGCTTTATCGCAGCCAGATACAAGGCGCCGCAACGCAGCGGCCCGAACGGAAACCGCTGCGTCGCAAAATTGTAAAGAAACTCCTATCGTTGCGCTCATTGCGGATGGGGCGCGAATTTGTTATATGAAGGGCGGGCAGCCTGGGTGAAGGCGCCCGCAACGAAGCTCTGAAATTTGACCGTCGGGCCCGCCCTTCGCGGCGGGCCGATGGCTTTTTGGATTCGACATTTTTGGAATCCGCACATGAACCGCGCGAACCGAACCGATCACATCCGCCTCACCTCCCATCCGGAGCCCGGCGGCAAGCCGCACTTTCCGATTCACTGGGGCGCGGCGACGGCGCGCGAACGCGGACCGATCATCGGTACAGTCTCGCGGCCGGGCGACCGCAATGCCATCGGCAGCCACGGCGGCTCCTATGCGCTCTATCGCGCGCTTGCCGTCTCCGCCGGCGCGCTCGATCCGATCCGCCGGCCCGACCTCACCAACACCTATCCGGCGGTGAGCATCGGTCCCTTCGCGCAATGGAGCGAGAGCGGCCGGATCGTCTCGCTCGATCCGTGGGGGCATCTGGCGGCGGAGGCGTTCAAGGAGGAGATCGCCGAAGGCGTCGATATTCGCCCGACCATCGCCGTCACCAAGGCGCGGCTCGACCTCATTGAAATGCAGAGCGCGGTGGCGGCCGGCCGGCTCAAGGCCGACGGCGACATCGTGCATAAGAACGGCAGCATCGCGGTTTCCAAAGTCGCCATCGATCCGGTCTGGTATCTGCCCGGCATCGCGCAACGCTTCGGCTGCACGGAGACTCTGTTGCGCCGCACCTTGTTCGAGCAGACCGCCGGCATGTTTCCCGAACTGGTCACGCGCCCCGACATGCAGGTGTTTCTGCCGCCGATCGGGGGAACGACGATTTATTTGTTCGGCGACATCGCCAGGCTTTCCGATCCGGCGACGAAGATCACCTGCCGGGTGCACGACGAGTGCAACGGCTCCGACGTTTTCGGTTCGGATATCTGCACCTGCCGGCCCTACCTCATTCACGGCATCGAGGAATGCGCGCGCGCCGCGCAGGCGGGCGGTCTCGGCATCATCGTCTATAACCGCAAGGAAGGCCGCGCGCTCGGCGAGGTCACCAAGTTTCTGGTCTACAACGCGCGCAAGCGCCAGCAAGGCGGCGACCAGGCCAGCGCCTATTTCGAACGCACCGAATGCGTCGCCGGCGTGCAGGATGCGCGCTTCCAGCAATTGATGCCGGATGCGATCCACTGGCTCGGCCTGCGCCGCATCGATCGCTTCGTCTCCATGAGCGACATGAAATACGATGCCCTGGTCGGGCAAGGCATCGAGGTGGTCGAGCGCGTGCCGCTGCCCGAAGAGCTGGTGCCCGCCGACGCCCACGTGGAAATGGCCGCCAAAAAGGCCGCCGGTTATTTTACGCCCGAACCGCCGCCGAAGGCCGCCGATCTCACCGAAACGATCGGCCGATCGCTCAGCAAATACTGAGCTGCTTTTAGATCCGGCTCGTCTCATGAGCGACGACACCGCCGCTGCCCTTTCGCTTTTGAACGCCGCCGCCGTACGCTCGCGCGCGGAACGCATGCTGGCGCTTGGGCTTGACGACAGGCTGCCGCACTTCCGCATCGATCTGGCGCGGCTCGATGAAGCCGCCGATCTTGTCGCCGCCACGACGCGGAAGAATTACCCGTCGCTCGATGTGCCGTTCCATTCGCGCGGGCGGCATTTTGTCATCGGCGGATTGGATCACAGCCAAGCGATCGCCGAAGATTTGCCCGATCCAAAGGCGCGGGCGCGGGCGGCTTTCGATCTCGCCATTATCAGTGTGCTGCTGGACGCCGGCGCCGGCCCGCAATGGCGTTACCGCGATCCAGTCACGGACGGGGAATTTGCGAGATCCGAAGGATTGGCGCTGGCGAGTTGCCACATGTTCATTTATGGCGATTTTTCCGCGCGGGTTAAGGGTCCCGTTCGCCACGATCCAGTTCCCCGGCTGCGCGCCGATGGGGCCGCGTTGGCGGAGCTCAGCGCCGAGACACTGGGGCGACACTTTCAGGTTGGACGAAATAATCCTCTCCTCGGATTCGAAGGCCGGTTAGAGCTGCTGCGATCGCTCGGGCGGCTTGTGTTGGCGCGCCCGGATGTCTTCGGACGCGAAGACACCCCTCGCCCCGGCGGCTTCTTCGACCATCTCACCGCCAAAGCCGACAACGGCGTGATCCCCGCGCCGCTGATCCTGTCCGAGCTGCTGGCGCAGTTCGGATCGATCTGGCCGTCGCGGCTGACGCTCGGCAGCGTGCCGCTCGGCGATTGCTGGCGGCATCGCTCGATGGTGAGCAGTGACGCTACCAACGGGCTCGTGCCGCTGCACAAGCTGTCGCAATGGCT
>JASHVN010000567.1 GCA_030044555.1 Xanthobacteraceae bacterium
AATCGGTGGTGTTCGACGAAGCCGAGAACCGGCTGCACGCGCAGAAGGGCATTCTGACCTGGTGCCTCGCAGCCGACGCGGCCTGATAGCGGCGCGGGGAACCGCGGGGCTCACAAATCACGCGCGGCGTCCTATATTCCGACGGCGATGAATGATCCCCAAATCGGCATCCCGACCCGCGCGCCCGCAGCGGAAGCTGTCGACGACACGATTCTGCCGCTGGCGGTCAAAGCGCTCGACCTGCGCGGCCGCATCGTGCGGCTTGGACCTGCGGTCGACGCGATCCTCACCAGCCACGACTATCCGCCGCCGGTCGCGAAACTGCTCGGCGAGGCGATCGTGCTCACGGTCATGCTGGGTTCGGCGCTGAAATTCGATGGGCGCTTCATCCTGCAGACGCAAAGCGACGGACCGGTGCGCATGCTGGTGGTCAATTTCACCTCCCCCGGCAAGGTCCGCGCCTGCGCCCGCTTCGATGCCGAGCGGGTCGCCGCTGCCGTCGCCGCCCACGCCGCCGAGCCCGGCAAGCTGCTCGGCCGCGGACACCTCGCCATGACCATCGACCAGGGCCCGGAAATGAGCCGCTATCAGGGGCTCGTCCCGCTCGAGGGCAACGGCCTTGAAGACGCCGCGCACGAGTACTTTGCCCGCTCCGAGCAAATTCCGACGCGGGTGCGGCTTGCGGTCGCCGAGGAATTCCGCGCCGGCCCGAACGGCCCGCGGCGGCATTGGCGCGCGGGCGGCATTCTGCTGCAATTCCTGCCCAACTCGATCGACCGCCTGCGGCAGGCCGACCTCGATCCGGGCGATGCACCGCCCGGTACCTTGCCGCATGCTGTGACCGAAGACGAGGCCTGGACCGAAGGACGTTCGCTCATCTCCACGGTCAAAGATCTGGAACTGATCGATCCGGATCTGTCGAGCGAGCGCCTTGCTTATCGCCTGTTCCACGAACGCGGCGTGCACGTGTTCCGTGCCGCGCCCGTAGAGGCGCATTGTTCGTGTTCGCGCGATGGCGTCGAGACCATGCTGCGCAGCTTTCCCCAAGCCGACCGCGACGACATGGTCGAGAACGGCAAGATCACGGTGACGTGCGAATTCTGCAGCTCGACCTATATCTTTGCGCCGCATGAAATAAATGCGGCGGATTAGGCTTCGGCATAGCGCCGCACCGCTTTATCTGTTCCGCGGAACGAACAGCCGCCCGCCGCGATTGATGCCTCACAATGCGGCGGCGTTCAGTTCAGAGTGCGCTTGGTCTCAACGCTGTCGAGCGAAAAGGCGGGAATTTCAATATCGAAATGCTCGCCGCTTGCAGTCACCATGCCGTAACTGCCGACCATGAAGCCCGACGGGGTCTGCAGCGGCACGCCGCTGGTATATTCGAACTGCTCGCCGGCCTTGAGCACAGGCTCCTCGCCGACGACGCCGGCGCCGCGGACTTCCTGGCGGCGGCCATTGGCGTCGGTAATGCGCCAGTGCCGGGTCTTCAGTTGCACAGTCTCGGTGCCCCGGTTGATGATCGAGATCGCATAGGCCCAGAAAAAATAATTGTCCTCCGGCGAAGAGCGGTCGGCGACAAAGCGCGGGGTCACCACAACTTCGATGTCCCGGGTGACGGCACGATACATAATGCGATCCCTTAGCGCGTTTCTGGCGCGTTCCGGCTTCGTTTTTCGGCCGCCGCCGACCTCATGCAATTTCATGCACGAGTGAATAGATTGAGCCACGTTGTTGCAATAACCGCGCGGGCGCGCTTTCTCAAGCGGCGAGCGGTCAACCAGCTGGGCAGGCAGCATCCTTGTTCCGCAGATCAAGCCTTGACCGGGTGCTGCGGGGGCTGGCGATAGCCGCAAGCCCCGTGGGTTACGTCACCCGGCTGCGATCCGTGATGGGCACCGCAAAGTTGAAAGCCGTCCCCTTCGAGCCGCCGCCATTGCCGAACGCGGCCCCGCCAACCGGCAACTCACTGGTCCTCGCGGCGGGGCGCGATCTGCGCCTCGATCTCTTCCGCGGCATCGCGCTGTGGCTCATCTACCTCGACCACATTCCCGACAACATCGTGAACTTCTTCACGCTGCGCAATTACGGCTTTTCCGATGCCACCGAAATCTTCATCTTCATTTCCGGCTACACGGCGGCGTTCGTGTATGGCCGCGCCATGCGCGAGCGGGGCTTCATCGTTTCCAGCGCCCGCATCCTGCGGCGCGCGTGGCAGATTTACGTCGCCCATATCTTTCTGTTCACGATTTTCATGGCCGAGATCGCCTATGTGGCGGCAACCTTCAGCAATCCGCTCTACGCCGAGGAAATGAATATTCTCGGTTTTCTGAAACAGCCCGATGTCACTGTCTTTGAGGCGCTGCTGCTGAAGTTCAAGCCCGTCAATATGGACGTGCTGCCGCTTTATATCGTCCTGCTGGTCGTGTTCCCGCCCGTGCTGCGCGTGCTCTTGTGGCAGCCGGCCTGCGCGCTGATCGGTGCGGCGGCGGTTTACCTCCTGGCCTTGCATTTTGATGTCAACCTCCCCGCTTATCCGAACGGCGTCTGGCTGTTCAATCCGTTCGCCTGGCAATTGCTGTTCATATTCGGCGCCTGGTGCGCGGTAGGCGGAGCGCAACGAATGAGCGCACTGCTGCAATCGCGCACCGTTTTTGCGCTTGCCATCGCCTATCTGCTGTTTGCTTTCGCCATCACGCTGACTTGGCACTTCGATTCGCTGCAGGCCTTCGTGCCGAATTGGCTCGGCCAAGCACTCTACCCGATCGACAAGACCAATCTGGACGTGCTGCGATTTGCCCATTTCCTGGCGCTCGCCGCCATAACGGTCAGGTTCGTTTCGCGCGACTGGCGCGGCCTGAAATGGCCGATATTCCAGCCCGCCATTCTCTGCGGCCAGCACTCTCTGGAAATCTTCTGCCAGGGCGTTTTTCTGGCATTTGCCGGGCAGTTCATCATCAGCGAATGGTCGGGTGGACCGCTGGTGCAAACCGCGATCAGCATCGCCGGCATCCTCATCATGATCGCGACAGCATGCCTGCTGTCGTGGTACAAGCGCATGGAGGGGCGAAGCCAGCAACAACGACAACGCGCAAAAGCCTCGCCCGGCAACCTCGCGGGGGACGAGGCATGAAATTCCTGACCGCGGTCGCGGCCGTTATTGCCCTGATGAGCGGCTCCGCGATTGCGGCGGAGGAATGCGAGGTGCCGCCATCGCTCATCGCCAGCGACACCGGGCTCGCGCGCGTGACCAAGGAAATAAAGGAAAAGCACCGGCTGGATGTCTCGGTTGTGGGCACCGGATCGTCAACCCTGCCGGGGCCCAATGGGGCGAGCTTTGCATATCCGGCGCGGCTGCAGGCCGCACTGGGTGAACTCTTGCCGGGGAACGAAATCAAAGTCGTGGTGCATATTCTGCCGCGGCAGACCACGGCCGACATGGCCGCCCGGCTGGAGAAGATCCTCGCCGACGACAAACCGGCGCTGGTGCTCTGGCAGGCCGGCACGTTCGACGCCGTCATCGGCATCGAGCCCGATGAATTCAGCTCCAGCCTCGGAACCGGCATCGACAAGATCGTTAACGCGGGCGCCGACGTCGATCTGATAAACATGCAATTCAGTCCGCACACCGAGGCCGTGCTGGACGTTTCGACCTACGCCGCGGTAATGCAGTGGGTGGCACAGGAACGCGGAGCGCTGTTGTTCGACCGGCTGGCGATCATGCGCTATTGGAGCGACCAGGGAATATTCGATCTCTATGCCGCGACAAAAAACTCTGATATGGCTCGCCACGTGCATAATTGTATCGGCCGGGTGCTGGCGTCTCAGATCATCGATGCGGCTCATCTGACGCCAGAGGGTGTGACGAAGAACTAATGGCGCAGAAACGCAAGACCTTGAGTAGTCGCGCTTGCACTGGGGCGGCGGCGATCTTTCTGCTTGTTGGACTTTCTTCGGCGCGCGCGGCAGTGTCCTCCGCCGCGCACGCGTTAACACCTGCGGCAACGCATGCGGCCGCGCCAGCGGCGGTCATGCCGTCGTTGCAGCCGGCGAAGCCGCTGCAGCCTGCTGCGCTGCACCCTGCGGCGTTGCATCCTGCCACCGCGCCGCTCGCGGCCGTTATCGGCTGCAGTGCGCCTGCCAAATTGACGCGCTTCGACCATCCGTTGCTGCACACCATCCGACGGCTCGCTAGCGGCAAGCCGCTTGTTGTCGTCGCCATCGGCTCATCGTCGACAGCCGGCGCCGGCGCCAGTTCGCCCAAGGCGAGCTATCCGAGCCGGCTCGCCGCCGACCTGACCAAGCTGTTTCCCGGCCGCGCCGTCGAAGTGCTCAATCGCGGCGTCAACGGCGAAGAAGTTCCCGACATGATGGCGCGGTTCGCCACAGG
>JASHVN010000568.1 GCA_030044555.1 Xanthobacteraceae bacterium
CACGCTTGCCGAAGGCGGCTAGCGCGCGAAACTTCGCGACAACCCGAACGCCATCTGGATCGTGAAACAGATGGAAACGAGTATCGCGAGGCAACCCGCGATGAGCTTCGCCGCATAGTCATCATTTCAGCCTAAGGGGTCCGCTCAGGGTCCGCTACACCGAATGCCTGCACGAACCTTGGGGATTCAAGCCGCAAGCCATTGATATTATATAGCTATTTGGTACAGCTGGGTGGACTCGAACCACCGACCTCCTGATCCACAGTCAGGCGCTCTAACCAACTGAGCTACAGCTGCACAGGCATGATCTTATCCGAAAACCGGTTTCCACCCCGGATCGGGTCCGGGGCAGGCTTTTTCGGGATCATGCTCCAGCGGCCGAAACCTATGGGTCGGGCTCACTTTTGGCAAGACGAAAGCATCACGGCGAAGGCATGAGGACGAAAGCATAAAGACGAAAGCAAAAGCCCGGGCGCGAACCCGGGCTTGTCTCACCTTGCCTCACACGAAAAGGTGCGAATGCGTTCGGCCAATGGCCGCTCTAGTTCAGGCGACCTTGTTGAACGCCCGGTTCATGCCGTTCTTGATCGGCTCGGCGGTGTCGGTTGCGACCTTCTGCGCCAGCGCGCCGAGTTCCTTGCCCTGCTTGGTGAGCGCCTCGAACTGCTTGCGCGCATGCGCGCTCGACAGCTCGATGACTTCGGAGAGGGTCTTCGCCGCAAGCAATTCACCGGCGAAATCGAACGCCGCATTGGTGTTCGTCCGCGCCGCCTCGATCACTTTAAGTCCGTAGTCGGAGGCGCCCTTGCTCGCGGTCGAGTACGTGGTTTCCAGCACGTCCGTGGCTTCTTCCGCCGCAGCCTTCATCTTTTCGTAGGTGTCCTTGGCCTGGGCGACGCCGCGTTCGGCGAATTCACGGAACGCGGCCGGCATTTCGACGTTGGGAATTTCAAACTTCGGCAGTTCGAATTTCGGCATTTCGAACGCGCCGGTTGTCGGCTTGCTGGTCTTTGCTTTCGGGGGAGTCGTGGTTGTGGTCGTGGCTTCCGCCATAGCACATGTCCTTAAGTTTCGTGCTTGCTCGTGGGCTGTCTCGCTTTAGGAGATTTGCTTGGCCTCGCCGCCCTTTCCGCAAGGCCCACTGTCCATCGCAAAACCCGATGCCCGGACGGAGGGCATTGACGCCTCGTCTGACCCCGGGTCTTTCTGTAACATTCATAGCAGTTATTTTGGTGCGTCGCAACAGAATTTATTGCATCGCACAAAACAATAGGCCGCTGAAATCGCTGTATTTTTACGCAGTGCGGCAATTTGGGCGGGCGGAGAGGATAAGAAAGTCAGGACTTTGGCCGGGCGGCGTCAACCACCATTCTGGCGGCACTTTGGCCGAGCTCCTGCACTTGCTTCGAGAGCGCTTGCATCTGCCGGCCGAGGTATTCCGATTGCAGTCCCATAACTTCGGCGCCGTCCTTGGCGTGCATGAGTTTTTGCGCGAACTCGAATGTCGCCGCCACGTTCTGCTCGGCGTATTCCATCGACTTATGGGCGATCTCGTTGGCGCCGCTATGGGCCGCCTGCGCCTGGCCTTGCATCTGTCCGACCGCCTGATTGGCGGCCTGAATAAAGCCCTCGAAAGCCTTGCGGGCCTGGGTCACGCTTTGCTCGGCGAATGCACGCAGTTCGTTTGGAATTGCAAATTGCTCGAACGGATCGTTGGCCATCATCTGTCCTCCGGGCCCGGCAGACGATCCTAGCGCATGATCCGGAAAAGTGTGAAGCGGTTTTCCGAAAGATCACGCGCAAACAAAGAGCTAAAGCGCGATGATGATTCATCCTCAAATCATCACGCTTTAGCGCGAAACCGCCTCGGACGTGCAAGCCAAAACGGTGCACCGGCATGGTTGCCTGCCATGGACGCCGCGCGGCGCGCGCATTATTAAGAATCTGTTAAAGCCACGGGTTCCATCGCATGCCGAGTGACGAGTCCGAGCTTGCTCTATTGCAAATCCCGCGACTTGCGGCCTTGGCGACGAGCGCATGGCCGGCTTGGCTTTGGAGCACCGATGCGTCGCGCGCCTTATGGGCGAACGCCGTCGGCGCAGCGATTTTCGGCAGCAGACGTGTTGCCGACCTGGGCCGGCGACGGTTTGATGCCGGCGATCCGGCAACCGCTCAAATCGCGCGTCTCGCAGCCACATTGCCGCCGGGCGGGCAGGAGCGGCTTGAGCGGCTGCGTGGCTTTGGCGCGAGCTTCGGTGGCGCGCTCATGTGCGCCTGTGCGCGCCTCACCATGCCCGACAATACGCCTGCGGTCCTCGTCGCCGCCACCGAGCCGGCTGGACGCTCGCTACCGCCCGCCGAACGCCTCCGCCGCCTTTTGCCCGATGGCCCAGAAGCGCTGGCGGCATTTGCGCCCGATGGGGCATTGCTTTTTGCCAATTCGGCAGCGCTCCCACGGCTCGGTGGTGCAAGCACGTTGTCCGCGCTCGGCCTTGAAGCCCTTGCGGCAGCGGCCCTTGCGGATGGCCAGGCAGACGGTGCGTTGCACCTCGACCAAGCCGTATTTGGTGTCACGCTGACGCGGCTTGGCAAAAATGCGACGCGTGTGTTGGTGCTTGCACTGTCGCGGCCGCGACCGAATGTCGGCCTCACGAATGTCGGCACGGCGACGGACAGGCAAACTCCGGCGGCCCCCGAAACTTTGATCGCAACCGCGGCCACAAAAGCCGCTGCCGAGCCGCCGCCGGCTCCTGCGTCTGCACCACAGAGCCGCGAGGGGGCGGAAGAACGGCGTCATCCCCTGCGCTTTGTCTGGCAGATGGATGCGGAGGGTCGGTTCGTGGTCGGCTCGGACGAATTCATCGAACTGGTCGGGCCGCGCACCTTTACGACCTGCGGGCGGCTCTGGAGCGAGATCGCGGCCGAACTCAAGCTCGACCCGGACAATCAGGTCGCGCGCGCCGTGGCCACGCGCGAGACCTGGAGCAGTATCCCGATTTCATGGCCTGCGGACGAAACAAGCGAGCGGCTGCCGGTCGAACTGTCTGCGCTTCCGGTGTTTGACCGCGATCGCGTCTTCCGCGGCTACCGCGGCTTCGGCGTCTGCCGCGACATCGACCGCCTCAATGAATTGCTGCAGGCGCGGCGGGTACGGCCGATCGGGTTCACACCGGCACCGGCGCCGTCAACGACGGACGGGGCCGGTGAGGGGGCGGCAGCAGAAAATGCCGCCGACGCGCCGATTCCGGTCATAGCTGCCGAACCGGCCGAAGCGAATGAGCAAGCCGAACCTTTCCCCGAGCCGGCGCTGCCGGACGTTCGCCCGGCGGCAGCCGAGCTTCCCGCCGCCGGAAACGTTGTGCCGTTTCGCACAAGTGCGGCCGCGGACGCCAAGGTGCCGAGCCTGAGCCCGGTGGAGCGCAGCGCCTTTCGCGAGTTGGCTCAGGAACTGACCGCGCGATTGAACGGGACCCACGAAGAACCGTCGGTGTTGGGCAGCAACCAATATGCAGCGGGCGAGCTATCCGCCCCCGCCGCCATTGCGGCGGCGCTCACGCAGGTGGTGGCCGGTATTCCGCCAATTGCGCCCGCGGTGACAGCCGAAGTGCCAAACCCCGCGCCGACGCAACAACCGGCGCTCGCTGAGCATCTGCTGCTCGACCGCGTCCCGGTTGGCATCCTGATCTATCGCAGCGATGCGCTCCTCTACGCCAACCGGTATTTCCTCGAAGTCAGCGGCTACGACGATCTGGCAGCGCTTGCGGCGGCAGGCGGCCTGAACACTTTGTTCGCCGAGCCGCATGCCGACGCGCTCGCCGGTAGCGTCAGCGCCAAGAAGCTTTCAATCATGACGCAAAGCGGCGACAAGCTTCCGCTCGACGGGCGGCTGTTCACGGTGCCGTGGAACGGAGCTTCGGCGCTCGCGCTCATTCTGACCAACGCCCAAACGGCGGAACATGCGGAGGAACGCGAGCGGGCAACGCAAGCAGCGCTCGACGCCGCCCAGAGCGATATCCGCGATCTGAAATCGAACCTCGACCGCGTTGCGCGGCGCGAGGGGCAAAAAGCCGCTGCCGCGAAGGCCGATTTTCTCGCCAAAGTGAACCACGAAATCCGTACGCCGCTCAATTCGATGATCGGTTTTGCCGAGGTCATCATGGCCGAGCGTTTCGGCTCGATCGGCAACGAGCGCTA
>JASHVN010000070.1 GCA_030044555.1 Xanthobacteraceae bacterium
TCGTCGACATAGCGGCCGCGGCCGGTGATGAAGCGGGGGTCCTCGACCCGGGGGACGGGCTGACCGATGCCGAATTTCTTGTCCACGCGATTGCTCCTCGATCTGCGCCCTCATCCTGAGGTGGCCGCGCAGCGGCCCTCGAAGGATGCAACCGAGGCGCAGCGGCCCTCGCCCTTCGAGGCTCGCTTCGCTCGCACCTCAGGGTGAGGGAAGAGAGTCACACATAACGGTTGAAATTATACTTGCGATCAGTGGCCTTGAGAATGGCGCTGCGCGGTCTATTTCGTCCGCTTCACCGCATCGACAAACACGTCATAGGCTTGATGCAGCTGCGGGTCGCCCTTGGTCACCTCGTCGCCGACCCCCGACAACAGCTTCATCATCTTCCCCTGCTCGGCGGCGGGCAGGCTGATGAGCTCGCCATGTTGCCTCCAGATCTCGCGCTGCTTGGCGTAGAACGCCTCCTCCCAGGGATTCATTTCGGCCGCGGCCTTTCCGGCGTCGGCATCGAGGATTGTCTGCAAGTCCTTCGGCAGTGCGTCGAACCACTTCTTGGAAAGAAACGCCATCGTGAAGATGAAGGGCTGCCCGGTCTCGGTGACGTATTTCGAAGCGTCCCAATAATGCATGGTCGTGTACACGGTCATGGCGGCGAGCGCGCCGTCGATGGCGCCCTGCTGGATCGCCGGCAGCACGTCGGCCAGCGTCATCGCCACCGGCGTCGCGCCGAGCCGGTTCATCATCTCCTGCTCCATGGCCGCCGCCAGAACGCGCAGCTTCTTGCCCTTGAAGTCGGCGAGATGGCGGATCGGGTCGCGGGCGATGACCGCAGACGGCTGGGCGATGAAAATAGCGACGCTGTGGATGCCCTTGTCGGCGCCAAAGCTGAACATCAGCTTCTGCACTTGCGGATCGGTGGCAACGCGGACCGCGTGCGGGATATCGGTAATGAGGCCCGGCGCCGAGGTAATCTCGAAGCGAGGGTCGACGCCTGACAAAAATTCGGGCGGGCCGACATAGCCCTGAATCTCACCGAACTGCACGCCCTCGATCTCGCGCGGGATCGAACCCAATTGGCTTGCCGGATAGATCTGGCCCTTGATGCGGCCGCCGGAATCCTTCTCCACCATGGCCACGAACCGCTTGCACCATTCGTGCTGCGAATCGTTGATGGTGGCGAGGCCAAGCTTCATCACATAGGTCTTGTCGCCGGTTTTGTCGCCAGCCGCGCGCGCCGGGTGGGGCGCCGCGATGAGCGGCATCAGCAGCGCGCCGGCAACAGCCAGCGCGCCCATTCTGCGTGGCGTGACGCGCATTCGTTCCTCCCAGTTTTTCTGAGCGGCCCGTTGACGGGCTTCCACTCAGTTGCGCCGGCGGTGCGAGAGCCGCGCACCGCCGACGTTAAGCTCACAAACTTATTTGGTCCGGTTCGCCGCCGCGGCGAAGATCTTGTACGGCTCGGCGAGATTCGGACGCCGCTTCACTACGTCTTCCCCCACCGTCTGCAGCGTCTTCATCATCTGGGCCTGCTCGTCCGCGGGCAGACTGATGATTTCACCGTGTTGCGACCAGACTTGCGCTTCTTTGTTGTAGAAATCGGCCGCCCACGGTTTGACCTCGTCCGTGGCCTTGTCGGCGTCGGTGTCGATGATGGTCTGCAGATCCTTGGGGAGGGCGTCAAACCACTTCTTCGACAGGAACGTCTCCGAGAAGATGAACGGCTGGCCGGTATCGGTGATGTATTTCGCAGCGTCGTAAAAGCGCATCGTCGTATCGACCGTGACTGCCAGCACCGCGCCATCGATCGCGCCCTGCTGTATCGCCGGCAGCACGTCGCCGAGCGACATCGCTATCGGCGAGGCGCCGAGACGCCTGAGCATTTCCTGCTGCATGTCGGCGGCGAGCACGCGCAGTTTCTTACCCTTGATGTCGGAGAGATGGCGGATCGGGGTGCGCGAGACGATCGATGACGGCTGCGAGACAAACAGTGCCACGCCGTGGATGCCCTTGTTGGCGCCCAGGCTGAACATCATCTTTTTCAGCTCCGGATCGCCGGTGACGCGGATGCCATGCGCCATGCCGTTGATGAGACCGGGCGCCGACATCACCTCGAAGCGGTCATCGACGCCGACCAAAAATTCGGGCGGGCCGATATAGGCCTGGATGGCGCCGAACTGTACGCCTTCGATCTCGCGCGGGATCGGACCCAACTGACTCGCCGGGTAGATCTGGCCCTTGATGCGGCCGCCTGAATCTTTTTCGACCATCGCCACGAAGCGCTTGGCCCATTCGTGCTGGGCGTCGTTGATGGTGGCGAAACCGATTTTCATCACGTAAGTCTGGCCTTCGGCGCGCGCTGCGCCGTGCGTCGCGATCAGCGACACGAGCAGCGCCCCGACGGCTGCCGCACTGCGCCAATAAATTCCACGATGCTTCGAGCGCATGCGCTCCTCCCCTCGCTATTTGCAGAACCGCCGTCGCAGCTCCGCGAGGCGATTTCATTGTTTCTCCCCCGCATTAGCGGGTTGGCGCTCAAAACTTACGACTGCGGCGCCGAAAACGAAAGGCCGCCCGGCTTTGCCGGACGGCCGCAATGTCGCAGGTGATGCAAAGAAGATAGAGGTGCTCAGCCCCACCTGATGGCGATCGCGCCGGCAATGGAGCGCGGCCGCGTGCGCAGCCGGTGGCCGTCATTGCCGGATTCGATCACCCACCTGCCATCCTCCTGGCCGACGATCTTGCCGACGTGGTGCGGCCAGACGACGATGGCGCCGACGCCGGCAGGGCCGGAACGGCCCCAATGGGCCCAATTGCGCGCGAGATTGTAGGAAGGGCCGGGGTCGCTCCCCACGAGGTGCCGCATCTCCCACCCGCACCATGCGCTCGGCCGCGGGCCGTATCCGCCCCCGCCCCGACCTTCGCGACCGCTGAAGGCATACTGGGTCTCGCCGCCACCAAAGGCATACGGCGCTTCGCCGCCACCGTAGGCATACCGCGTCTCCGCGAACCCGCGCCGACGCTCACGCCGCGCCCAATGATGCCGCGCGAAGCTGTAGCTTCGGGCGACATGGCGGTAAGCGTGCGTACGATGATGCGCCCGCGCTTCCGCCGCATGCCCGAATGCCATTGTGGTTACCACAGCCATCGCTAAGGTCGTCAGCTTCATGCTTTACTCCTACTCTTTCAGTTCTTGGTTAAGACGTTTCTTGACTTCCCCCTGCAAACAAAAAACTCGCCAACTGTAAGTTGGCGAGCCAAGCAAACAGAAGCGCCTCAACTACAATCGAGGCGGGCGCCTCATAGCATCATTTCTGGGCGAGTCATGCCCGCGACGCGCATAGCAAATATTTGTTCCGCGGGACGCATCGGCCCCATTTTCGCCCTTTTATCAGGGAGGTGGAGTTTGCCTATTTGTTTGATCGGCGGCGGGGGTGAAATTTACAAATGGGGCCAAACACCGGCGGGTCGGGCCCCTGCACCGCCACCGCCGTAAAGTACCGCCTTTGCTCTTTATTTATTTGCTCTTCGAGCGCGAGTTGAAGTTGCGCAATCTATTTGAAGTTGCACAAGTCATGCCATCGCCGTAATCGAATTCCACTTGCAGCCGCCAGGGGAGCGATCATGCTGCAGACTTCAGGCGTCACCGAACGTCTCGCCGCTTTTGTCGTCGCCGCGCGGTGCGACGAATTACCGCCGCAGGTTGTTCATCAGGCCAAACGCTCGGCGATGAATTTCTTTGCCGTGGCGCTGGCCGGCTGCCGCGATGCCACGGTGGAGACCGCACGCGCGTCGCTCTCCGCGTTTTCCGGCGGCGAACAGGCCGCCATCGTCGGCCGGCGCGAGCGGATCGATGCGCTCGGCGCGGCCTTCCTCAATGCCGCCGGCGCCAACGTGCTCGATTTTTGCGATACGCACACACCCACGGCTATCCACCCGACCGCGCCGATCCTGCCGGCGCTGCTGGCGCTCGCCGAATTAAAGCGCGCGAGCGGCCGCGACTTGCTGCTCGCTCTGGTGCTCGGCCAGGAGGCCGCATGCCGCATCGGACTTGCCATCTCGCCCAGCCATTACGGCAAGGGCTGGCACATCACCGCGACCTGCGGCGTGTTCGGTGCAGCCGCTGGCTGCGGCAAGCTGTTGGGGCTTACCGCCGAGCAGACAGTGTGGGCGCTCGGCAATGCGGCGACGCAGGCGGCCGGCCTCTGCGAATGCCTCGGCACGCCGGCCAAAAGCGTCGGCGTCGGCAACGCCGCGCGCAACGGATTGTGGTCGGCGCTCTTGGCCGCGCAGAATTTCTCCGGGCCGGCGGAGCCACTCGACGGCACACAAGGCTACTTCCATGCGCTCGGCGAAACGCCCGATCTGTCGCGGATGTTTGACGGTCTCGGCAAAAGCTGGGAGATTCTGCAAACCTCCTACAAGCCGTATCCATGCGGCTTTGTCATGCATCCGGTGATCGACTGCGTGCTGGATTGGCGGCGCGACCATCCCGATGCCACCGTGGAGGGCGTGGTGGTGACCGGCAACCCGCTCCTTGCCGCCCGCGCCGACCGGCCGGACATTTCCACCGGACGCGAAGCGCAGGTGAGCGTGCAGCACGCCGTCGCCGCCGCCTTGCTCAGCGGCAAAGCCGGGCTCGACCAGTTCACCGATGCCTGCGTGCGCGACCCGCGAGCGCAGACGCTGCGCCGCAAGATCACGGTGGTGCGCGACGAAAGCTTCTCGACCGTCGCTGCCGCGGTCGAAATCACGACCACCGACGGCAAGGTGCATAAGCTCTCGCAGGCAGCGGCACGCGGCAGTGATGCCAATCCGATGACGGATGTGGATCTGGAAGAAAAACTCACGGCCGCCGCCGCGCAATGGAATCCGCGCCACGACGTGGCGCCGCTGATCGCGGCGATCTGGCGGCTTGACGAGAGCGAGGATGTTTCGAAGCTCGCCGCGCTCACGGTGCCGCGGGATTGACTTTAAGTCCGGCGCGCTAAAGCGCGATGATTGAGGATGAATCATCATCGCGCTTTAGCTCTTTGTTTGCGCATGATCTTTTCGGAAAACCGCTTCACACTTTTCCGGATCATGCGCTAGGATAACATCCAGTGGCGGTTCAGAAGTCAGCACCATGACTGCCGCCTGACACGGGGGAAACGGCTGCCCATGAACAACACGGTCAACAATAAGCGCGTCTTCTACGTCGCGCCGCACCGGCCGCAGGGTTTTGCCGAGATGCTGGGCAAGCGCGACGACGTGCGGCTCGACATGCTCGAGCAAAAGAGTCCGGATGCGGCCGCGCTCGAGATTCTCGCTGCTGCGCACGCCTATCAGACCGGCTCCGCCCGCGACGAATTGGCGTCCCATTATCAGACCGGCACCGAGCTGTTGGGCCGCGCGCCGAACCTGTTGATCGTTTCCACCAACGGCGCCGGCTACGACACCGTGGACGTGAAAGCCTGCACCGCGCGCGGCATCCTCGTCGTCAATCAGTCGGGCGGCAATGCGGAAGCGGTCGCCGAGCACGTCATCGGCATGATGCTGTGTCTGTGCAAGCGCGTCGGCGAGAGCGACCGCGCGCTGCGCGCCGGCAAGATCGAGCGTCGCATCGACTATATCGGCGGCGAGGCGTTCGGCAGAACCCTCGGCATCGTCGGGCTGGGCAATGTCGGGCGGCGCATCGCCGAGCTTGCCGGCACGCTGTTTCGCATGCAGGTGCTCGCCTACGACCCTTATCTCGACGCCGAGGTGGTGCGGGCGCGCGGCGCGACCAAAGTCGATCTCGACGAACTCCTGCGCCGCTCGGATTTCGTCTCCGTCAACTGCCCGCTCACGCCGGAATCGCACAATCTCATGGGCGCGCGCGAATATGCGTTGATGAAGCCGACCGCCTATTTCATCACCACCGCGCGCGGCTCCATCCACGACGAGGAGGCGCTGGAGAAAGCGCTGCGCGACAAGACCATCGCCGGCGCCGGCCTCGACGTGTGGGAGAAGGAGCCGCCACCGGCGCAGCATCCGCTGATGAAATACGACAACGTCATGGTGACGCCGCACATGGCCGGCGTGACGCGGGAGTCGCGCGCCCGGATGGGCCAGATCGCCGCCGAGCAGATGCTCGATGCGCTCGACGGCAGGCCGGTGCCGCGCATCGTCAATCCGTTGGTGTGGCCCGATTATGCCAAGCGCTTCGAACGCGCCTTCGGCTTTAAGCCCCAAGATCCGCCGGCGGAGCCGAATTGGCACGCGTTTGAGAATTAGTCGCACGTGCGCGTCATGCCGCGCTCTCGACTGGCGTCTTCAGCGATGCTGTAATCAGATCGATAAGATAGCCAAACGGGAGGCGCCCTTGTTCCGTCATTTCCGGAAAGCCGGCCTCGCCGGCTTGCTGCTGGCCTCGGCCTTTGCCGCGCCCGCATCAGCGCAACCGACATCCACGCAACAGACACCCGCGCAACAGACCCATGCCTGGCTCGATCCGAAGCTGCTCGCCGCCGCCAAGGCCGAGGGTGGCGAAGTGACGATCTATTCGGATACCAACGAGGGCGAAGGGCTGCCGTTGTGGAAGCTGTTCACCGATGCCACCGGCATCAAAGTCAACTACGTGCGCGGCGCCGATCCGCCGCTGATGGCGCGCATGGTGCTGGAATATCGCGGCAACCAGAAATCCTGGGACGTGGCGCAGCTCGGCACCATCGACAAGATCCCGCCGCAGGTGCTGCTGCAGTTCGATCCGCCGGAAGCAAAGAACATCTTGCCTGCGGCGCGCGACCCGGGCCGGCGCTGGTATGGCCTCTACGCCAATTACAATTCGCCGGCCTACAATACAAAATACGTACAAGCCTCCGACCTGCCGAAGAGCTACGCAGACTTCGCGCAGCATAAAGAATGGGCCGGCCACGTCGCCATCGATGCGACCGACAGCGAATGGCTGTGGGCGATGTATCAGTATTACGGCGAGGACAAAGCCACCACGCTGATCAAAAACATCGTGGCGGCGCTGCACCCGGTGCTGACCAACGGCCATCTGGCGCAGGCGCGCTCGGTCGGCGCCGGCGAGTACTGGCTGTCGCTCAACAATTTCGTCAACTTGACCATAAACGTGAAGCTCGCCGGCGGCCCTATCGACTATTTCGCGCTCAATCCGGTGGCGCTGACCTTCGGCGCGGTGGGCGTCAGCGCCAAGGCGCCGCATCCGAACACGGCGCTGCTCGCGGCGAATTTCGCGCTGAGCAAGGAATGCGAAACGTTCCTCACCAAGTTCGGCCGCATCCCGACCCGCGCCGACGTGGAGTCGAATCCGCCGGGCATCGTCGCGGCGCTGAGCAAGAAGAAAGTGATCACGGTGTTGCTGTCGCCGCAGGACGAACACAAGTGGCAGCAGAAGTTCAACGATCTGTTCAAGGGGCAGTAATGGCCTGCGCGGGCTGATGATCCGTCACCCTGAGGTGCGAGCCATCAGCGCGTTTACGCGCGTCTTCGACGCGCTATGGCGAGCCTCGAAGGGCGACGCCCTGGGCGCCTCGGCCGCATCCTTCGAGGGCCGCTTCGCGGCCTCCTTAGGATGACGGAAAAACGGAGCACAGCGCGTGGCCACTATCGACCAACCGCTAGATTTATCTGCACCCGCCTGGCGCTGGCGGCGGCCGAACGTTTTGCTGATCGTTTGCGTCGCGATCGGGCTCTGGCTGGTCTTCGTCCCGATCGCCGGCTTGTTATATACGGCGTTCACCGAGGATACCGGATTCGGACCCGGTGCATTCTCGCTCGATAATTTCGTCGAAGCCTATTCGAACGCCCACATCCTGCCGCTCATCGGCAATTCGGTTATCTACGCGGCGGGCACCGCGGCAGTCACCTTCGTCATCGGCGGCTTTGTCGCCTGGGCGGTGGAACGCACCGACGCGCCGGGCAGCATGCTGTTTCACAATCTGGCGCTGACTTCCTTCGCCGTCCCCGGCCTGCTCATGGCCATGGCCTGGATCTTCGTCCTGAGCCCCAATATCGGCTGGGTCAATGCCGTGGCGAAATCTGTGTTCGGCCTTAAGAGCGCGCCATTCAACATCTACTCGATGGGCGGCATGATCTGGGCGCTGTCGAGCCATTATTTCCCCCTCGCCTACCTGGTGCTCGGGCCGGCCTTGCGCGCGCTCGACGTGCGCATGGAGGAAGCCGGAATCGTCTCCGGCGCCCGCTATTGGCAGATCCTGCCGAAAATCACGCTGCCGCTGCTGCGCCCCGCGATCCTCTCCGGCCTGCTGCTTCTCTTTATTATGGGGCTGTCGTCCTACGAGGTGCCGCGCGTCAT
>JASHVN010000071.1 GCA_030044555.1 Xanthobacteraceae bacterium
TAACGATGAAATGCAGCGCCGGCCGGCCGATCCGCCGGTCATCTTGGTGCTCCCGGGCAGCCGCTCGAGCGAGCTGCGCCGGCTCCTGGCGATATTTGGCATGGCGATCGCGCGCGCCGCTGCGCAGATCGGGCCATTGGAGCTCGTCCTGCCAACGATGCCGCATTTGCTCGATCAAATCCGCGCCGGCGTGGCCACTTGGGCGGTGCAGCCCCGTATTGTGGTTGAGCCGGCCGACAAATGGGCGGCGTTTCGCTTGGCCCGTGCGGCGCTGGCGGCCTCGGGGACGGTGACGCTCGAACTGGCGCTTGCCGGAGTGCCGACAGTCGGCGCTTATCGGCTCTCGCTGTTCGAGGAGGTGATCGCGCGGCTGATGCGGTTACCCGACATTTCAACCGTGATCTTGGCCAATCTGGTCATCGGTGAGAACGTTGTGCCGGAATTCTTGCAACGGGATTGCACGCCGGAAAAGCTCGTCGACGCGCTGGTCCCGCTGGTTTTTGATACCCCGCAACGGCGGCGCCAGATCGACGCCTTCTCGCGGCTCGATGCGATCATGGGGATCGGCGCGGCAAGCCCGAGCAATCAGGCCGCCGCCATCGTCCTTGATTTGGCCCGGCGCGGGCGCCGCGATGCGGCGGCGCTCAGCGAAACGGCAAGTCCATGTTGAGCGCCATGTTGACCGTCACGTTGACAGGAATGTTGATCGCGCGGCCTTTCCCGCCATCGCTGCTCTATCAATGCGCTAAACCTCCTGCTATGGCCGCGTACAATCCTCCCGGCACAACGATAAAGCTTTCCGCGTGAGCAAGCCGACAAAAACGGTCCGGAAATCCCAGCTCCGCGCCGCGATAACCGGCGTGTGCGGCTACGTCCCGCCCGACGTGTTGACCAATGCCGAGCTGGCGCAAATGGTCGACACCAGCGACGAGTGGATCGTCGATCGCACCGGCATTAAGGAACGCCACATTCTCACCGGCAAAGGGCTCGGCACGTCGCATATGGGAGCCGAGGCGGTGCGCGGCCTCTTGGCCAAGACTGCAACGGCGCCCGGTGAAATCGATCTTCTGGTCTGCGCCACCACCACGCCGGATTTCGTCTTTCCGTCGAGCGCCAACCTGATCTGCGACATGTGCGGCATCCGCAACATCGGCAGCTTCGACGTTCAGGCTGCCTGCTCCGGCTTCGTTTACGCCCTTACCATCGCCTCGCAATTCATCGAAACCGGAAAGTACCGCAAGATCGTCGTGGTCGGCGCCGACAAGATGTCGGCGATCATCGATTACACCGATCGGGCGACCTGCGTGCTGTTCGGCGACGGCGCCGGCGCGGTGCTGCTCGAGCCCAGCCGCAAATACGGGATCATCGACACGCTGATCTCGTCCGATGGTTCGGGCATGCCGTACCTGCATCAAAAGGCCGGCGGCAGCCGTTTTCCGCCGACCGCCGACACCGTCACCCAGCGCCTGCATTACGTTCACCAGGAAGGCGCCAGCGTCTATAAGTTCGCCGTCGCGCGCATGGCGGACGTCGCCACCGTGCTGATGAAGCGCAATCAGCTTTTGAGCGAAGACATCGATTGGCTGGTGCCGCACCAGGCCAACAAGCGCATCATCGAGTCGACCGCCGAGCGGATGAAAGTGCCGCCCGAACGCGTGATGATGACGATTCAAAAATACGGCAATACCACCAATGCGACGATGCCGCTGTGCTTGTGGGACTACGAAAGCAAGCTCAAGGCCGGCGACCGCATGCTGTTTGCGGCTTTCGGCGGCGGCTTCACCTGGGGCGGCCTCTATCTGACCTGGGCGTACTGATTGGGCGTATGGCCCGCCCGGCAAATAACCGAGTGGCGAATAGCGGACCGTTATTCCTATTCGCTATTCGCCACTTAGAGCATGATCCCGAAAAGTGGAAACCGATTTTCGGTTAAGATCATGCGCAAAGGAAAAATCTAGACCTTGATCCGATTCAATCGAATTGGATCAAGGTCTAGCCGTTCGCGGCTATTTCCGCTTCGACATCGGCTGGTAGTCGCGCCGCGGGGAACCGGTATAGAGCTGGCGCGGACGGCCGAGTTTCTGGTGCGGATCCTCGATCATTTCCTTCCACTGCGCGATCCAGCCGACGGTGCGGGCGAGTGCGAACAGCACCGTGAACATGGTGGTGGGGAAGCCCATCGCGCGCAGCGTGATGCCCGAATAGAAGTCGACGTTCGGATAGAGCTTCTTCTGGATGAAATACTCGTCGTGCAGGGCGATGCGCTCGAGCTCCATCGCAACATCCAGCAGCGGGTCCTTGATGCCGAGCTCGTTGAGCACTTCGTAGCAGGTCTTCTGCATGAGCTTGGCGCGCGGGTCGTAGTTTTTGTAGACGCGGTGGCCGAAGCCCATGAGGCGGAACGAATCGTTGGGGTCTTTCGAGCGCTTGATGTATTCGGGAATACGGTCGACACTGCCGATCTCGCCGAGCATCTTCAGCGCCGCCTCGTTGGCGCCCCCGTGAGCAGGGCCCCACAGGCAGGCGATGCCGGCAGCGACGCAGGCGAACGGATTGGCGCCGGTCGAACCGGCAAGCCGCACCGTTGACGTCGACGCGTTCTGTTCGTGATCGGCGTGGAGCGTAAAGATGCGGTCCATGGCGCGCGCCAGCACCGGATTGGGCTTGTATTCCTCGCACGGCACCGCAAAGCACATGCGCAAAAAGTTCGACGCATAGTCGAGCTTGTTGTCCGGATACATGAACGGCTGGCCGATCGAATATTTGTAGGCCATCGCCGCCAGCGTCGGCATTTTGGCGATCATGCGGATCGAGGCGATCATCCGCTGGGTCGGGTCGGTGATGTCGGTGGAGTCGTGATAGAAGGCCGAGAGCGCGCCGACCGAACCAACCATGACCGCCATCGGGTGGGCGTCGCGACGGAAGCCCTGGAAGAAGCGGCTCATCTGCTCGTGAACCATCGTGTGATGGACCACGCGGTCGACGAAGTCGGCCTTCTGCTGCGCCGTGGGCAATTCGCCGTAAAGGAGCAGATAACAGGTTTCCAGGAAGTCGCCGTGCTCGGCCAGATCCTCGATCGGATAGCCGCGATAAAGCAGCACGCCTTCGTCGCCGTCGATGTAGGTGATTTTGGACTCGCACGATCCGGTCGAGGTGAAGCCCGGATCATAGGTGAAGATGCCGGCCTCGGCGTAAAGCTTGCTGACGTCCAGCACGTCAGGGCCGATAGTTCCGTCGTAGATCGGGAACGAGTAGGTCTTGTCGCCGAGCGTGAGCTTTCCGGTCTTGATGTTGGCGCCGGTTTTCGCGTCCATGATCTTCATCCTCGATGCAGGGCAGCGGGGTCTAAACCCGCAAGGCCGAAATGGCTAAAACAGCTGGGGCGGCATGATCGGCCCGATATTGTTGAGGTAGCGCAACCTTGTGTGCACCGCAAGATGGCGCGGCACCGCTGCTCGCGTCCAGCGTTCAGCTGTTATGCGGGTTTACGGGAGAAGGCGCGCTGGCCTTGGAACATGTCTCTGGGGCGTAGTTACCCCCCGGCGCTCTGCGCGCGTCTTTCCGGACCCGCGGCCTGATCGGCAATGCGCGCCAGGCTTTCTTCCTTGCCAAGCACGGCGAGCACCTCGAATATGCCGGGCGAGGTCGTCCGCCCGGTCAGCGCCGCGCGCAATGGCTGAGCGACGGCCCCGAGCTTGGCTCCGCGCCGCTCGGCAAATGTGCGCACCGCCTGCTCGGTCGCCTCGCTGGTCCAGGGATCGACGGCGGCAAGTTCAAGCGCGACGTCATGCAGCAGCGCTCTCGCCGGCGGCGCCAACAGCGCCTCCGCCTTGTCGTCGAGCGGAATAGGCCGGCCAGCAAAGAGAAAATGGGCGCCGTCAATGACGTCGAGCAGCGTCTTGGCACGCTCCTTGAGGCTCGGCATGGCCGCCAGCACTTGTTCGCGCAGGTGCGGCGTCAGCTTCGCGGCCAGCGCGCTGCCGTCGGCGAGATGCGGCAAAAGCCCGTCGATGGCGGCGAGCAAATCCGTATCGGCGCTGTGCCGGATATAATGGCCGTTGAGGCTTTCCAGCTTGGCGAAATCGAATCGCGCCGGCGCGCGGCCGATCTGCGGCAGATCGAACGCCGCGATCATTTCTTCGGTGGAGAAAATCTCCTGGTCGCCGTGGCTCCAGCCGAGCCGTACCAGGTAATTGCGCAACGCCGCCGGCAGGTAGCCCATGGCCCGATAGGCATCGACGCCAAGGGCGCCGTGCCGCTTGGAGAGCTTGGCGCCGTCCGGCCCGTGAATGAGCGGGATATGGGCCATCACCGGAACCGGCCAGCCGAGCGCGTCATAAATCTGCTTCTGCCGGGCGGCATTGGTCAAATGATCGTCGCCGCGGATGATATGGGTGACGCCCATGTCGTGATCGTCGACGACCACGGCGAGCATGTAGGTCGGCGTGCCGTCGGAGCGCAGCAGCACGAGATCATCGAGGTTTTCGTTCTGCCAGACGACGCGGCCCTGGACCTGGTCCTCGATCGCTGTTTCGCCGGTGAGCGGCGCCTTGAGCCGGATTGCCGGCTTGACCCCCGGCGGCGCCTGCGCCGGATCGCGGTCGCGCCAGCGGCCGTCATAGAGCTTGGCGCGGCCTTCGCGCCGGGCCGCCTCGCGCATCTGTGTGAGCTCTTCGGGGCTCGCGTAGCAACGGTAGGCGTGGCCGCTCGCCAGCATCTGTTCGGCGATCTCGCGGTGCCGCGCGGCGCGGGCGAATTGATAGGTCGGCTCGCCGTCCCATTCGATGCCGAGCCAGGTCAATCCGTCGAGGATGGCGTCGATGGCGGCCTCCGTCGAACGCTCGCGGTCGGTATCCTCGATGCGCAGCAACATCTTGCCGCTGCGGCCGCGGGCGTACAGCCAGTTGAATAGGGCCGTTCGCGCGCCACCGATATGCAGAAAGCCGGTAGGCGAGGGGGCAAAGCGGGTGACGACGGTCATTCGTTATTCATCCTTGGCCGCGTGTAGCACAATCGGCGGTGAAAGGGGTAAATC
>JASHVN010000569.1 GCA_030044555.1 Xanthobacteraceae bacterium
GCGACTTCGGCGGGATGTGCCATTCCTGAATGAGGTGCGGCGCGGCGAAGGCGATGGCGCCGATGTCATAGCCGTCGATCAGGGCGATCAGGGTGGACCAGAAAATGAGCTTGATCTGGAAGGCGCCAAGCCCATGCTCGTCCAACAGATGCGAGACTTGAACTTCCGTTTCGCCGGCCATCGTTCCCACCCTTGCGGATTATCGTTGTTGCGGGCATCGCGCTCGCGCGGGGAAAGTAGGGCAGGGACCGCGCAAAGGGAAGGGACAATCAGATGCGGCGTGTCCCGCGGCGCCGGCTTTTGTTGATATCCGGCCCGCTGCCGCGCTCGCCTCGCCGCCCGATTCATGCGTCCTCGAGCGGGCGGCCCTCCTTCTGACGCAGCGCGCGGAACACAGCCTCGGCTGTCAGCGGCAGTTCGGTGAGCCGCACGCCGACCGCGTCGTCGATGGCGTTGGCGATCGCCGGCGAGACCGGCATGGTCGAGGACTCGCCGACACCCTTGGCGCCAAACGGGGCGTTGCTCTGAAAAGCGTCGATTGCGTCGTTGAGCATTACCGGCGGCAGATCCCGGATGCCCGGAACCTTGTAATCGGCGAGCGAGGCGTTGGTGATCTGTCCATTATCGAGATTGATCTTTTCGAACAGGGTGAAGCCGAGCTGCATCGTCGCGGCGCCGGATATTTGCGTCTCGACGATGCGCGGATTGACCGGGGTGCCGCAATCGACCGCGTTGACGAGCTTGGCGACGTGCACGCGGCCCGTCTCGGTGTCGACCTCGACTTCCACCGCGGCGGCGGCCACCATCCAGAACGGCGTGATGGCGGGCGAGGCTCCAGTGTCATGATCCGGGGCAGCGTAATCCGGCTTGTAGCTGCCGCTGCCGACGATATTGCCGGCCTTCATGCCGTATTTCTTCACGAACAGATCGGAGACCGACGCATTGCTGCCTTCCGGCTCGCCGACTTCGCGCCGCAGCTCCTCGAGTTTCTGCCGCGCGTCCTCGGCGGCAAGCCGCACCGCGTGGCCCATATGAAACAGCGAGCGTGAACCGAGCGTGCCCATGTCATAGGGAGTGATGTCGGTGTCGCGGGCGACGACGCGCACCGATTCCGTGGGCACGTTGAGCACTTCGCCGACCATCTGCGCCATGGCGGTGTCGGAGCCTTGCCCCATGTCGACGGTTGAAATGTAGAGTGTGGGGCTGCCGTCGGCGCTGACATTGACAATGGCGACCGACGTGGTCGGCGAGACGCAGGCTTTGAGCGCGAAGGCAATGCCGCGGCCGCGTTTGATTGGGCCATTGCCGTGATCGAATTTTTCCGACCAGCGCATGCGGTCGGCGACGTGTTCGAGCACCGCTTCCAGCGCCGCGTCTTTCAGGATGGTGCCGGTCGCCTGCGGCCGGCCGTTGCGCAGCACATTTTTGCGGCGGAACTCGAGCGGATCGATCTTCAGCGCCCGCGCCACCATGTCGGTGTGGCTCTCGTAGGCAAAGGTGAGCTGCGGCATGCCGAAACCGCGCAGCGCGCCGGCCGGCGTCATGTTGGTGTACATGGCGTAGGAATCGATCGAGATATTATCGATGTCGTAGGGGCCGCCGGCGGTGAAGCCCGATTTGTGCGTCACCCGCGGGCCGATATCCGCATAGGCGCCGCCGTTCCAGAACACCTCGCATTTGCGCGCCGTCACGCGCCCGGCTTTGTCGACGGCGGATTTGATGCGGATCGTCGCCGGATGCTTGGTGATCTGATAAAACTGCTCTTCCATCGTCAGCGCGATCTTGACCGGCCGCCGCGCGATCATCGAGCATGCCGTCACCAGCGCTTCGAGCTTGATGTAGAGTTTGCCGCCATAGCCGCCGCCGAGATACGGCACCTTGATGCGCACGCGGTTTTCCGGCCAGCCGAGGAGCCGCGCGATTTCCGATCGCACGAAGGATGGGCCCTGGGCGCCGCTGTAGATCGTCAGACCGGAATCCTTGTAGTCGGCGATCGAGGCGAACGGCTCGAACGGCACGTGCAGGCATTTCTGCGTGCGGAATTCGTGCTCGAAAATCTGCGACGCTTCCGCGAACGCCTTGTCGACATCGCCGCGCCGGGTCTTGGCCTGCAGCGCCAGATTGGTGTCTCTGATCCCTTTCAGGTGCTTGAGATCGGCGAAGCTGCCGGCGGGCCGTAATTCATCGTGGACGTGGGCCGACGAGGTCATCGCCTCGACTTCATCGTAGATCGGCTCCAACTCCTCGTATTCGGCGACGATGGCCTGGGCGGCCGCTTCGGCCACGTGGGGATCGGCGGCAAGCACCACGGCCACCGGTTCGCCGACGAAGCGCACCTTGTCGATCGCCAGGATCGGCTGGTCGTGAAACGCCGGGCCGTAATAAGGATCCGGTATGACCTTGCGGACGTCGTCGGCGGTGATGACGCGAAAGACGCCGGGCATCCCCCGCGCCGCGCTGACGTCGACCGACTTGATGCGGCCGTGCGCGAGCGTGGAGCGGAAGATCTTGCCGTGCAGCATGCCGGGAATCCGCATCAGATGCGTGTACTCGGCGCGGCCGGTGACCTTTTCGCGCGCTTCGAGCCGCGGCACTGAGCGGCCGATCTGTCCGCCTCCCATCTGTTTTGTAGCCATCGGCGCATTCTCCTTTGCCGCCATGCTTGCATGGCTTTGGTCCGCCGCCAAACGGAAATCAAGCTCGCTATGTTTTTTCCGACAAACTAGGATGCGGCAAAGTCACGCCGACGGTGTAGGAATTGTCCATGGATATGAGCGTATCGGTGGCGTCGCAGAAGCTGGCGGCGCCCGGCGAAGTAAAGTCCGCCACGGCCCGCAGCCCCAATTCGAGCGACCTCGATGAATGGCTCGCCAAGGTCGAGGCGATGGGCGAACTCAAGCGCATCACCGCCGAGGTCGATCCCGACCTCGAAGCTGCGACCATCACCTACCTGGCCGGCAGCCAGAAGAGTCCGGCGCTTTTGTTCGAGAACATCAAGGGCCATCCCGGGCATCGCGCGCTCTACAATATGATCGGCTGCAACCTGTCGCGCTTCTGCCTGATGATCGGCGAGGGGCCGGTGGATCATCCGCTCCAGGCGGTACAGGCCCTGCAGCGCAAGATGGGCCGCACCATGAAGCCGAAGGAGGTGCCGGCGGAGACCGCGATCTGCAACCAGAACATCGTGACCGGCGACAAAATCGATATCCGGCAATTCCCGGCGCAGCGCATGTGGCCGCTCGACGGTGGCCTCTATCTCGGCACCGGCGATGCGGTGGTGACGCAATGTCCGGAAACCGGCCGCATCAATGTCGGCACTTACCGCATGATGATCAAAGGGCCGCGGGAGATCGGCGTCTACACTTCGCCAGGCAAAGACGCCACGCTCGACCGTGAGAAGTGGTGGAAGATGGGCAAGCCGATGCCGATCGCCGCCGCCTACGGCATCGATCCGCTGTTGTTCTTGGTCGGGGCGACGACGTTTCCAAAGACTGAAAGCGAGTACGAGTATTATAGCGGCATCAGTGGCGCGCCGATCGAGTTGTTCAAGAGTGATCTCACCGGTCTGCCGCTGCCGGCGCGCGCCGAAATCATCATCGAGGGCTTTGTCTATCCCGACGAGACGTTTGCCGAAGGCCCGTTCGGCGAGTTCACCGGCTATTACGGCCGGCCGAGCGGCGCGACGCCGTTCATGCGCGTCGAAAAGGTCCGCTTCCGCAACAATCCGACGCTGACCTGCGCGCTGATGGCCGACGGGCCGGCGAACGAAGCCGGCCTGTTCTGGGCGGCGTTGCGCTCGGCGGCGATCTGGGCCGACCTGCAAAAGCTCGGCGTGCCCGGCATCCAGGGCGTGTGGTCGATCCCGGAAGCGGCCGGCTGGGGCATCACGGTGGTCTCGATCAAGCAGCAATATCCCGGGCATGCGTCGCAGGTGATGGCGCTTGCCGCGCAATGCGTGAGCGGCGCTTATTTCGGCAAATACGTCATCGTCGTCGATGACGACGTCGATCCGACCAATGTGCATCAGGTGCTGTGGGCGATGGCGACACGCTCGCGGCCGGCGCAATCGATCGACATTCTGCGCGAGACCTGGAGCACGTTCCTCGATCCGAGCCTCAACCCGCCGGAAATCCGCCCGTGGGGCTCGAAGGCGCTGATCAACGCCTGCATGGACTTCCGCTATATCAAGACGTTCTCGCAACGGACCAAGCTGTCGAAGCCGATGTACGATCAGGTGGTGGCGCGCTGGAACGAACTGGGTTTTGCCGACAAGCCGCCGGCGGTTTCAGTGTTCGAAGACAGCGCGCCGGGCACGCGCGTCGAGTGAGCGTCAGCCCGCGGCCCGCTTCGTACGCATTGCGCTCGCGGCCGCGCGGCGCTCTTTCAGGTTGGCGTACATCCGGCGCAAGGCGCGCTTGAGTACGGAAAGCTCTTCCGGCGAAAGCCCCGCTCTGGCATCGGCCTCGATCGCTCTGGCGAGCGGAATGAGCCGCGCCATCAGCGCATTGCCCTTAGGCGAAAGCGCGACCACCACTTCGCGATTGCTGCTCGCCGAACGCGTTCGCGTCGCCAGTCCGGTGCGCACCAGCCGCGTCACCAGACGCGATAATGTCGAGGCGTCGATGCTGGTGAGTTCGGCGAGATCGATCTGACGCTGGCGGCCGTTCGCCGACAGTGCCGCCATGACGCGCCACATCGCGATGCTGAGACCGTGACGCGCCAGCGCCTCCTCGCCGAACTGGTCGGCAATGACGGTGCCGACCCGGTTCACCAGATAGGGCAGGTAGTCGCTGAGATTGAGCGAGGACTTCACGGGATTCCGAGGGTTCTTTCGGACCTTGATCCAATTCGGTTGAATCGGATCAAGGTCTAGATTTTTCCTTTGCGCATGATCTTATCCGAAAGCCGGCTTCCACTTTTCGGGATCATGCTCTGGAGCGCGAATTATTGCATTTACAACAGATGCATTTTCAACTATTTTACCGTCTGGCGCAATAGAAATATCACCTTCCGGGAGGACGCCATGGATTTCGGCTACTTCACGCTGAGCGACAATCATTACAACAACAACGCTCGCACCTCGAACCAGTTCGTCGCCGACATCACCGCCGAGGCGCTCTATGCCGACAGGCTCGGCATGCACTCGGCCTGGATCGGCGAGCATCATTTCAACTCGCTCGGCGTATTGTCCTGTCCGGATCTCGTGCTGTCCTATGTGGCGGCCAACACCTCGCGCATTCGGCTGGCGCCCGCGGTCACGGTGACGCCGCTGCATCATCCGATCCGCGTGGCCGAGCAATGGGCGACGCTCGATCTTCTTTCCAACGGCCGGGTCGATTTCGCTTGCGGCCGCGGCTATGACCGTCGCGAATACGAACCGTTCCACGTCTCCTTCGACGACAATCAGGGGATCTTCGAGGAAGGTGTGGAAGTCATCCGCCAGCTTTGGCAGGCCGACGATCGCATCTCGCACCACGGCAAGCATTATTCGTTCGACGACGTGCGCATCACGCCGAAGCCGGTGCAGCGGCCGATCCCGACCTATATCGGCTCGTTCTCCAAGCCGTCGATCGAACTGGCCGCGCGGCTCGGCTGCGGTCTGATCGTGGCGCCATTCGCCGCGGCGCTCAGCTTCGGCGGGCTGCAGCAGGTCTCCGATCTCTATCACGAGACTTGCGCCAGGCACGGGCAGAAACCGCAACGGCTGATGTGCAGCTACTTCACCCATTTCGCCGACAACAAGGCGCAGGAAGACGCGCAGCGCGCGCGGCAGATCCGTTATTATCGCGAGTGCGTGATCCCGGCGCTGCCTGGCGATCCGAAAACCGCGCCGCCGAGCTACCGCTATTTCGTCGACATGGTCGAGAAGCTCGGCAGGGTGAAGCCGGAGGACTTGACGGAGAATTCGGTGCTGCTTGGCGCGCCGGCGCGCATCGTCGACACCTTGAAGAAGGTGGAAGCGGCCGGCTTCTCCGAGGTGATCCTCTATTTCAACGTCGGCATGAAGCCGCACCAGCAGGTCAAGGACGAGATGGCACGCTTCATGGCAGAGGTGGCGCCGGCCTTCGCGCCGGGAAGGAAAGAGGCGGCGGCGTAATCGGGCGAAGGAGGCACGGCATGATCGAGCTTTATCACTTCTGGAGCTCCGTATGTTCGGTCCGCTGCCGCATGGCGCTGGAGGAAAAACGCGTAAAGTGGACCAGCCGCTACATCGATCTGTTCAAGTTCGATCAGCTCAAACCCGAATATCTCGCGCTAAATCCTGACGGTGTGGTGCCCACTCTGGTGCACGACGGCGCGCCCGTGCGCGAGTCAACAATCATAAACGAGTATATCGACGCTGCTTTCCCCGGACCTGCGCTGGTTCCCGGCAATCCGCTCAAGCAGGCGCGCATGCGCGAATTTATCCGCAAATGCGAGGACGACTTCGACGCGATCGTGAAGCTCACAATGGTCAAATACATTCTGCCGAAGCTGCGCAATCGATGGAGCGAGGCGGAATTGATCGCGCAGGCGGCGCGGCGGCCAATGCGTTACTATCGGGATATCCACGCTCGCGGTGTACGCGGCGAAATCACCTCAGAGGAGCTGGCGCAAGCGCGCGCGACCATCGAAGGATTGCTCGACCGGCTGGAGACCATTCTCGATCCGGGCCCCTGGATCGTCGGCGACGAATTCAGCCTCGCCGACATTGCGGCTGCGCCCTACATGTTCCGCCTCTCGGCGCTCGGCAGCGATCAGTTCTGGTCAAGGGAGCGCCGTCCGCATGTGCACGATTGGTACGAGCGCCTGTCGGCGCGCCCGTCATTCCAAACGGCGGTGTCCTGGCCGGACGAAAGCGGCGGCGGCTACGAGGAAGTTGGTCTCCGGGCCAAGGCGTTGACCTGACGGCAAGCTCCGTCCTGCGGTCGCACCGGGGATCGCTGCTAAGTGGTCTTCTCCGCCGGCCGGGTCTCCGGCATCAGCAAAGTCGCCGCCAGCAAGCCGGCAAGCGCGACGGTGGCTAATCCGCCGAACGCCCAGGAAAGGCCGAAACGGTCGCTCAAGAATCCGGCGAACGTCGCGCTGATCGAAGCGCCGATGCCGATGAAAGTGCCGACGATGCCCTGGCCAAGATTGAAATGGCCCGTTCCCCGGGTCAGGTCGGCGACGATGAGCGGCACCATGACGGCAAATACCGCGGCCGTGACGCCGTCGAGGAGCTGCACGGCGACAAGCGGCAGCGGACTGGACACGAGCGCGAAGAGAAGGCCGCGCAGCGGCAAGGCAGCGAAGCCGATGATCAGCAGCGGCCGCCGTCCCCATATTTGCGCGCGCTTGCCGATCCATGGCGACATCGCTGCCACGAGCAGCTGCGGCACCACGATACAGGCGGCGATCAACAGCGTCGCCCACTGACTCGAGCGCATGGTCAGCGCGCTGCCCATCAGCGGCAGCATCGCGGCGTTGCCGAGGTGGAAGAGCAACATGCAGCCAGCGAAGATGAGAAGCGGCCGGCTCTGCATCAACGCGCCGGGTTTGATTCGCAGCCGCGGCTGTTTGACCGGCGCCCCATGTGCGCGTTCGGGATCGATCTCCGCCGGTGCGATCATGCGCAGCGCGAAAAGCGCCGGAACGAGCA
>JASHVN010000570.1 GCA_030044555.1 Xanthobacteraceae bacterium
GGTAAGATTCTGGTGCCGGAAGGGACCAATGATGTGGCGGTGAACACGCCGATTGCCGTGATCCTCGGCGATGGCGAAGACGCCGCCGCGCTTAAGGACGGCAAAGCCGCTGCCGCTGCGGCGAACGTGACCGCGACGGCGCGCCAGGAAAAAGCGGCGGAAGCGGCGCCGCCGGCCGCGATCAAGCCTGCTGAGGCGCCGGCACCGGCGAAAACCGGCGTGATCGAGCCGCCAGCAAGTGCCTCCGCACCTGAGCCGGACGTGCCGGAAGGCACGCAGATGGTCACCATGACCATGCGTGAAGCCTTGCGCGACGCCATGGCCGAGGAGATGCGCCGCGACCCGGATGTGTTCGTGATGGGCGAGGAGGTCGCCGAATATCAGGGCGCCTACAAAGTCACCCAGGGTTTGCTCGATGAGTTCGGCGCACGCCGCGTTATCGATACGCCGATCACCGAGCACGGCTTTGCCGGCCTCGGCGTCGGCGCGGCACTTGCCGGATTGAAGCCGATCGTCGAGTTCATGACCTTCAATTTCGCCATGCAGGCGATGGATCAGCTGATCAACTCGGCGGCGAAGACGCCTTACATGTCGGGCGGTCAGGTCAGGGTCTCGATCGTGTTCCGCGGGCCGAACGGGGCGGCGTCGCGCGTCGCTGCGCAGCACAGCCAGGATTATTCGGCCTGGTACTCACACATTCCCGGACTGAAAGTGATCGCGCCGTCGACCGCGGCCGATGCAAAAGGTCTGCTCAAAGCTGCGATCCGCGATCCCAATCCGGTGATGTTTCTGGAGAACGAGATCCTCTACGGCCATTCGTCGCCGGTGCCGAAGCTCGATGATTACGTGCTGCCGATCGGACGCGCGCGCGTGGTGCGCGGCGGCAGCGACGTGACCATCGTCGCCTGGTCGATCGGCATGACCTATGCGCTCAAGGCCGCCGACGAACTGGCCAAGGAAAACATTTCCGCCGAAGTCATCGACCTGCGCACGCTCAAGCCGATGGATTCCGACACCATCGTCGAGTCGGTGAAGAAAACGGGCCGCCTGGTCACGGTCGAGGAAGGCTGGAAGCAATCCGGCGTCGGCGCCGAAATCGCCGCCCGTGTCCTCGCTGATGCGTTCGATTATCTCGATGCGCCGGTCGAGCGCGTCACCGGCAAGGACGTGCCGATGCCTTACGCGGCAAACCTGGAAAAGCTTGCGCTGCCGTCGGTCGCTGAAGTGGTCGCCGCAGCCAAAGCCGTTTGCTATCGCTGATTTCGTAAGGTGATTTGACCCGCCATGCCGATCAACATCCTCATGCCGGCTTTGTCGCCCACGATGGAGAAGGGCAACCTCGCCAAGTGGCTCAAGAAAGAAGGCGAGCCGGTCAAGACCGGCGACGTGATCGCCGAGATCGAGACCGACAAGGCGACGATGGAATACGAGGCCGTCGACGACGGCGTGATGGCGAAGATCGTCGTGCCGGAAGGCACCAACGACGTGCCGGTCAATCAGCTCATCGCCGTGCTGGCGCAGGAAGGCGAGGACGTAAAGGCCGCGGCGGCGGCGGCAGGGAAGGGCGGTGCTCCGGCAAAGGCACCGACGGCCGTTCCCCCCTCACCCCAACCCTCTCCCCAACCGGGAGAGGGAGTTGCCCAGCAAGCCGCAGCGTCGGCGACCACACTTCAAGCAAAGGCGCCACCGCCCCCTTCACCTCTCCCCGGTGGCTCGGCGCCGAAGGCGCCGGGTGAGGGGGCTAAAGCCAACGGTCATGTCACCAACGGTCATGGCGCGCCTGCCGGGGCCACAAACAAGATCTTCTCATCGCCGCTGGCGCGGCGTCTTGCCAAGGATGCCGGGATCGACCTCACCCGCATCGAAGGCTCGGGTCCGCACGGCCGCGTGATCGCGCGCGATGTCGAGAAGGCGAAAGCGGGCGGCGGCCTGCGCGCGCCCGCTGCCGTACCTGGCGGCGCACCTGCTCCGCTCATTGCGCCGTCGATGTCGGACCAGCAGATCCGCGCGCTCTTTGATGACAGCAGCTACGACGTCGTCCCGCACGACGGCATGCGCCGCACCATCGCCCAGCGGCTCACCGCCTCGGTACAGACCATTCCGCATTTCTTTCTCACCATCGACTGCGATATCGGCAAGCTCCTCGCCGCACGCGAAGAGATCAATGCGAGCGCGGCGAAGGACAATGACGGCAAGCCCGCCTACAAGCTGTCCGTCAACGACTTCGTCATCAAGGCCATGGCGCTGGCGCTGCAGCGTGTGCCCGACGCCAATGTCAGCTGGACCGATAGCGGCATGCTCCGGCACAAGCATTCCGACATCGGCGTCGCGGTGGCGATGCCGAATGGCCTGATCACGCCGATCATCCGCAACGCCGAGACCAAGTCGCTGTCCGCCATCTCCAACGAGATGCGCGATCTTGCGGTCCGCGCCCGCGATCGCAAGCTGAGACCCCAGGAATATCAGGGCGGCACAACGGCGGTCTCCAACCTCGGCATGTACGGCATCAAGGATTTCACCGCGGTGATCAACCCGCCGCACGCCACCATTCTCGCGGTGGGCACCGGCGAGGAGCGCGCCGTGGTGCGCGACGGCAAGATCGTCGCGGCGCAGATCATGAGCGTGACCTTGGGTTGCGACCACCGCGCGGTGGACGGCGCGCTCGGTGCCGTGCTCATCAGCGCTTTCAAGGCGCTGATCGAGAATCCGGTGATGATGCTGGTGTAGCCACGATGCTGGTATAGTCATGCCGCTGGTGCGTATAGATCTGCGTAAAGGCAAGCCCGCCGCCTACAGGAAGGCGATTTGCGACGGCATCTACCGCGCCATGCGCGAGACTTTCGCTGTGCCGGAGGATGACCGCTTCCTCCTGGTCAGCGAACACGATGCTGATGATTTCGATTATGCGGAAAGCTATCTCGGCATAACCCATACCGATGACCTGGTGATCATACAGGTCACGGCAAACGACACGCGGACCTTGGAGCAGAAAAAGGCATTCTTTGCGCGGGTCGCTGCGCTGCTTTCGGCGAATCCGGGCGTGCGCAAGGAAGATGTCTTTATCAATCTCGTTGAGGTCAAAAAAGAGAACTGGTCGTTCGGCAACGGCATCGCTCAGTACGCCGAGTCGACCTGAAATCGCCAAACATCAATCGGCGCGGTTGCGTAATGGCTGACACGAATTTCGACATCATCATCATCGGTTCCGGACCGGGCGGCTACGTCTGCGCCATCCGCGCGGCGCAGCTCGGATTTAAAACCGCGATCATCGAGCGCGAATATTTGGGCGGCGTCTGCCTGAACTGGGGCTGCATTCCCACCAAGGCGCTGCTGCGCTCGGCGGAGATTTTCCACTATATCCAGCACGCCAACGATTACGGCCTTTCGGCAAGCAACGTCAGCTACGATCCGAGCGCGGTGGTGAAACGCTCGCGCGTCGTGTCCAAGCGCCTCAATGACGGCGTCGGCTTCTTGATGCGCAAGAACAAGGTCGACGTCATCTGGGGCGAAGCCACCATCGACGCACCCGGCAAAATCACCGTGAAGGGTGCGCGCAACGAAGCGCCAAAAGGCGCGCTCGGCCCCGGCGCCTATCAGGCCAAGCACATCATCGTCGCCACCGGCGCGCGGCCGCGGGTTCTGCCCGGCCTGGAGCCGGACAAGAAGCTTATCTGGACCTATTTCGAAGCGATGGTGCCAGACCGTATGCCGAGGACCCTTCTCGTCATCGGCTCGGGCGCCATCGGTATCGAATTCGCCTCGTTCTATCGCACGCTCGGCGCCGAGGTGACGGTCGTCGAAGTGCTGCCGCAAATTCTCCCCGCCGAGGACGCCGAGATTGCCGCCTTCGCCCGTAAAAGCTTCGAGAAACAGGGCATCAAGATCTACACCGGCGCCAAGGTGGCGAAGCTCGACAAGAAAGCCGACAGCGTCACCGCAACAATCGACGACGGCAAGGGCGGCACGCAGACGCTCACCGTCGATCGCGTCATCGCCGCTGTCGGTGTCGTCGGCAACATCGAGAATCTCGGCCTGGAAAAGCTTGGCGTAAAGACCGAGCGCGGCGCCATCGTCATCGACGGCGCCTGCAAGACCAATGTGCCGGGAATTTATGCCATCGGCGACGTCGCCGGCCCGCCGCTCCTGGCGCACAAGGCCGAGCATGAAGGCGTCATCTGCGTTGAAGCCATCAAGGGCCTGCACCCCCATGCGATGGATCGGCGGCTCATTCCCGGCTGCACCTATTGCTCGCCGCAGATCGCCTCCGTGGGGCTGACCGAGCAGGCGGCGAAGGCGCAAAGCCTCGACGTGCGCGTCGGCCGCTTTCCCTTCATCGGCAACGGCAAGGCCATCGCCATGGGCGAGGATCAGGGCCTGGTGAAGGTGATCTTCGACAAAAAGACCGGCCAGCTTCTCGGCGCGCACATGGTCGGGGCGGAAGTCACCGAGCTCATTCAAGGCTACGTGGTGGCGATGAATCTGGAAACCACCGAAGAAGAGCTCATGCACACCGTGTTCCCGCATCCGACCTTGTCGGAGATGATGAAGGAGGCGGTGCTCGATGCCTATGGGCGCGTGCTGAATATTTGATCGGCCGTCATTGCGGCCGCCGCGAAGCAATCTAGATTGTTTCGTCGCTCCGCCCTCCGCGATGACGCCAATGAGGCTACGCGACCAATCCCGCCATCGGCTTCACGCCGGCACTCCCAGGAAAGACATTTTCCGCCAGCGCACGCTCGTCGGCGCGCAAGTGATCCTTCAATAGACCCTTGAGCACCGCGCGCAGATCAGTGGTCGGCTTGAGGTCGCGGCTTTCATAAAGATCGGCAGATTTCAGTCCCGGCCAGTCAGCGATGACGCGACCGCCCTTGAGCGCGCCGCCGACCAGCAGCGCGATCGTAGCGGTGCCGTGGTCGGTGCCATCTGTTCCGTTGATATGGGCGGTGCGGCCGAACTCGGTGATCAGCACAACGGCAGTTTGATTCCATGCCGGGCCCGTGTTCGTTTTGACGGCCGCGAGCGCATCATCGAGCGCGGCGAGCAATTGCGACAGCCGTCCGCTGGCGATCCCTTCGTTGTAATGCGTGTCCCAGCCATCGAGCGCCAGCGCGCCGACACGCGGCCCGTCCGGCTGTGCCAGAAACTTTGCCGCGGTGCCGGCGACTTCGGCAAAATAGGCGCGCACCTGACCCGGATTGGCGCCGCCCGGTTTCTGATCAGCCATGCCGCCCGATTTTTCGATCGCGGTGAGCTTGGCATTGTCATCGAGCGAATGCGCCAGTTTCGGATCCGATTGCCGATACAGCGCCAACAGCCGCTGCACGGTATCTTCGCTGGCCGGCAAGACGTTCCTGGGAGACCAGGACAGAACCGGCGCCGCGCCGCGGGCGATCAACGGGGTGACTGGGCCCACAGCGAATATCTTGCTGCCTTTCGGGTTCACGCGATCGCCGGGCGCAAGTCCAGCAAGCGCGCGATTGAGCCACCCGGAATCGCTTCCGTTCGGCTTGATCACACCGCTTTCGAGCACGTCCTGCCCGTCGAAATGCGAGCGCTCGCGATAGGGCGAGGCGCAGGCGTGGACAATGATCGCCTCGCGGTCTTGAAACATACGATGCAGGTTGGGCATCGCCGGATTGAGCGCGAAGAACGCGTCGAGCTTCAGCGCCGGAATCTTGCCGTCGAGGGTGAGTGCTTCTTCGCCGCGCAAGGCGACCCAGTTCGGGTCGCCGACCGGGGCCACGGTCGCCAGTCCATCGAGCGCACCGCGGAGCACGATTGTGAGGAGGCGCGGGTCGCGTCCTTCGGCGCGAGCGGTTTTCGGCAGATAGGCCCAGGCGAACAGAGTACCGGAAGTCAACAGGACATCGCGGCGCGATGGGGCGTGGAGATATTTCATGGTCAGCTCCGCAGAAATTCGGGTGACATGACAAGAAGCGTCAAAGCCTGGGCGCGGCTCTCGGCGCGGGCGACAGTGTCGCGCGTTTGCGGCGTCGCCAGAGGGCCGAGCGCACTCTCCAGCATGCCGAGCGGGTCCACATTCACCGCCAGGCGATTGGCGAATTGGTTGGCGAGGTCAAGGCGGCGCGGTACGCCGTCGATCCATGCGGCCTCGCGGTCGGAATAGCCATTAGGTGCCGGCGGCCGCCATAGGGCAGCGCCAAGCTGCGCCTGGGCTCCCAGCAGGAGTCCGACCGGAAGGAGCGGACCACCATCGGTCAGCCGTACGACGCTGGCGATCCATTCTGCCGGTGGCTTGAGCTTGGTCCGTTGCGGCGCCCACGCCTCGTCGGCCGTAACGAGGGTCTTGGCGACTTCCTTGAGATTACCGTTGCTGTCGTTGAAGGTTTTTTCCAGCTTGGCGACCAGGGAGGCGGGGGGCTCATCGGCGATGAAATAGGCGGCAAGCTCTTGCGCCATGTGGTGCGCGGTCGCCGGATGGCGCGCGAGATCGGCAAGCACGGCGCGCCCCTGCTGCACGCCGTTATCGACATAGCGTTTGCCCAGAACGATCTGCTCGCCGGGTTCATGCAGGATCGGATTGAACACGAACTCGCCGCCGTGAATCGGCTCAGACGGCGCAAACCAGGTCCAGCCGGTCAGCACCTTGGCAAAGTTGGTGACGTCAGTTTGCGTGTATCCCGTGCGCACGCCGAGTGTGTGTAATTCCATCGTCTCGCGCGCCAGGTTCTCGTTGAGCCCTTTGTTGCGATTGATGCCGGCGGTGGAATCCGGTCCCATCGATTCCACATTATCCAGGTAAAACAACATCCCCGGATGACTCTCCACCGCCTGGAGCATGTCGGCGAAACGGCCGAGCACGTGCGGCCGGATGGCCTCGCGCTCGTAGGGGCCGGCCATGGCGGGGATCTTGTCGGCCGAAATGCAAAAATGATTGGACCAGAACCACACCATCCGTTCGACGAATCCGATATCGGCGGTGGCGGCAGCGTCGAAGCGCGCTTTGGCTTCATTTTGGATGAACTGTTGCGGCAGTGGCGGCTGGTGCGGCTTCGGCGGACCTTCGGGTTCGTTGACATTGATCGGCACTGCACAGGGCGCGCCGGTCTGCGGCTGTCTACAGTCCACCAGGACTGCGCCATTGCCGGCTTCGGCAAGTTTCTTTGCCCGCGCCTCGAGCTTCTTTTCCGCGTTCCGCTCAGCCTGAAACTGAAAGACCGCGCGTGCCGCTTCGGCGCTCGATGGAAGTGCCGAAGTGACACCGCCGGCGCCGGGGCGATTGAGTTCCTCGAGCAACGCGCCGCGCGGATCAGAGGCAATGGCGGTGATGGAATTGCGTAGCGGTCCAAGGCCAAACCGGTGCAAGGCAAGCGCCGCAGCTTGGGGTCCACGCGCAGTCATGACGTTCTCCATGACGCCGGCCATCGGCCTTCGCAACTCGTAGCTTTTATTGTGGCAAAAGTTGCGGGTCTGTTTGAGGAACTGCGGTAAGTTTTCTTACAAATTGTTCATTAACAGCGCTGAAAAAGCTTTGCTCGCGTGTCCTGATTCGCTGGGTGCAAGGGCAAGGCGAGCGACCCTGGCCATCGCCGCAGATGGCTTGCGGGGGGCAATGCTCGCCCGTAAGTATCGGTTGAGGCAGGGCTTGCCTCTCGGAGCCATTATGGCGGTTATTATTGATAACGTGCTGGACGCGCGGGCGCCGCGCCACCCCGAAAAGGCGCACCGGCCTGACCAGCCGGTGATGCGCAAACCCGACTGGATCCGCGTTAAGGCGCCGGTCTCGTCGGGCTACGCGCAGACGCAGCAAATCGTGCGCGCGAATGGCCTGCACACGGTCTGCGAAGAGGCCGGCTGCCCGAATATTGGCGAGTGCTGGGAGAAAAAGCACGCCACCTTCATGATCATGGGCGACACCTGCACGCGCGCCTGCGCCTTCTGTAACGTCAAGACCGGCTTGCCCGGCGCGCTGGACCAGGCGGAGCCTGACCACGTCGCCGAGGCGACGTTCAAGCTCGGCCTCTCGCATGTCGTTGTGACCTCGGTTGACCGCGACGACCTTGCCGATGGCGGCGCTGCGCATTTCGCCGCCGTGATCGGCGCCATCCGCGCGCGCTGCGCCAACACGACCATCGAGGTTCTGACGCCCGATTTCCTGCGCAAGGAGGGCGCGGTCGAGACGGTGGTCAGGGCGCGTCCGGACATTTTCAACCACAACCTCGAAACGGTGCCGTCAAAATATCTGACGGTGCGGCCCGGCGCGCGTTACTTCGCCTCGATCCGGCTCCTGCAGCGCGTGAAAGAGATCGATCCGCGCATGTTCACCAAGTCCGGCATCATGGTCGGGCTTGGCGAGGAGCGCGACGAAGTCCTGCAAGTGATGGACGATCTGCGCGCGGCCGATGTCGATTTCCTCACCATCGGCCAATACCTGCAGCCTTCGCGCAAGCATCACGCGGTCATGCGCTTCGTGCCGCCCGACGAATTCAAAGCTTTGGCTACGATCGCGTATGCCAAGGGTTTTTCGATGGTGTCGGCATCACCGTTGACCCGCTCCTCGCACCACGCCGGCGAGGACTTTGCGCGCCTCCGGGCGGCGAGGGCAGCGCGCTGATCGATGCCGGAGTTCTCCACCAAACGGCGGGTTCGGCACTCGGCTGCCGACATGTTCGCTCTCGTCGCCGACGTCGAGCGCTATCCGGAATTCGTGCCGCTTTGCCAGTCGCTCAAGGTGCGCAAGCGCGATAGCGAAGGCGGCAAGGAGGTGATCGTCGCCGACATGACGGTCGCCTACAAGCTCATTCGCGAGAGCTTTACCAGCCGCGTCACGCTCGATCGGCAAGCGCTGAGCATTTTGGTCGAGTATCTTGAAGGCCCGTTCCGCCGCATGAACAATCGCTGGAATTTTCATCCGGTCGACGACCACAGCTGCGATGTCGAATTTTTTCTCGCTTACGAATTCAGGAGCCGGACACTCGGGCTGTTGATGGGCAGCGTATTTGATGCCGCCTTTCGCCGCTTTGCTGCGGCCTTCGAGCGCCGTGCTGATCAGGTGTACGGCGTCCAGCCGGCGTAACCCGCTCTCTCCCAAATCTAACGGCCAAAGCTAATGGCCAAGTCCAACGGCCAAGGCTAAACGGCGCCGCCCGGAGTGCCGCGACGGCTGTCCGCGGCCGCTTTATCTGCTATGAAATTCGCGGCGATGATGCTGGAGCCCTCGATGCCACTTCCCCGCAAAGCGGAAATACGCAAACAGACGCGTCTGTTCGACGATTTCTTCAAAATCGATGAGGTGATCGTCGCGCATGAACGCCAGGACGGGACGATGAGTCCCGACGAACGGCGCCTGATATTCGAGCGAGGCGATGCGGTCGCCGTGTTGCTCTACAATGTCGATGCAAATGCCGTGGTGATGGTCAACCAGTTCAAGGTGCCGACCTTGAAGGCGCGCCTCCGCGATGATCCGAACACCACCGATGGATGGATCACCGAAGCAACCGCCGGCATGATCAACGCCAACGAGACGGCCGAACAAGCGATCATTCGCGAGACCTTTGAGGAAACCGGCTATCGGATCAGCAACCCCAAGCTTATCAGCAAGTTCTTTTCATCGCCGGGGGGCACATCGGAGCGAATTTTTCTGTACTTCGCGCTGGTGCACGACAGCGACCGGGCCAGCAGCGGCGGCGGCATCGAGGGTGAGGACGTCACGGTGCTGCAGACGCCGCTGAGCGAGCTTATGCAGGCGCTGGCGGAAGGATCAATTGAAGATCCGAAACTCGCGATCGGCGCCTATTGGCTGAAGGACTATTTGAAGGCTTCTGCCGAGCAGACCCGTCTCGTCGAATCGGTTCAAATGGCCGTCGATGATGTGTTTGCGCGGCTGGCCAAAGGGTCGATCGAGAATCCCAAAGTGGCGGCCGCGGCGCGCTGGCTTTCGGACCATTTGCACCATCGCGAAGACAACAAATCGCCGCTCTCCGCGATTGCTCCGGCCGCGGCTGCCGCGCCCGCAATCCGCTCCGGGCCGCTGCCCTTTTCCACAATTCGCTATCAGCTCACCGACAGGCCCGGCCTGACCGTCGGATATAAGACCGGCCCCATCGACGGCATCAACGACGTCGATATCTGGGTCAATTCCGAGAACACCAATATGCTCATGGACCGTTTCATCGGTCGGAGCATCTCGGCAAGAATTCGCTATTTGGGGTCCAACAGGGACGAAGAGGGCAACGTCATCGAAGATACGATCTACGAAGCGCTGCGCACTGCCGTCGGGCCGCGCGGTCACGTCACGATCGGAACCGTGTTGGTCACCCAGTCGGGGCTGCTCAAGGCTGCGCCGCGGCGGGTGCAGCGGATTTTTCATGTGGCAACGGTCGAGGCTGATCCCGGCGCCGCCATGAGGGGGCGGCGCGATAAGCTGAAACTGTGCGTCGAAAGGCTTCTCGAGCGGGCGGAGTGGGAAAATAAGAGAATTAGCACCATTGTCCTCAATCTTTGCAGAGGCTGGTGCAGATTGGAGTCGACGAACTCCGAATCGATTCTGATCCCGATGATGGGCGCCGGCGAGGGGGGGTTGCAGGTCGAAGAGGTGGCGGGAACCATCATTCCTCCTGCCATCGAGCACCTTCGCAGCGTCCAGCTGCCGACCTTGAAAGAAGTCTATTTTCTCGCCTTCACGGCGCGGGACAAAGACGCCTGCGACGGCGTGTTCGAACGATATCGCACCCAGGGCGTGCTCACGCGGGCGGAAGACGGGCGATGAACAGCTGGGCGCTGTTGAGCGAAAAGGAGGGCGAGTTCGGCCCGTGGCTGCGGCGGGCGTTCTGGCTGCCGCTTCGCGGCATGCTGCGCACGTTCCACGTTCTGCCGGTCATTGCGGCCGCTGTCGTTTTTTTCCTGCTCGCGACCGACGGACAGCTACGCGAAATCTACACCTCCTATATGGAGGACATAGGAACCGCGAATGTCCTCGCGACGGCGTTTCGCCTTGCTACTGCCGCCTTCGCCTTCGCCCTGATCAGCGCCGTGCTGTACGAGACCCACCGCGTGCTCAGCGCCGGTCGCGTCGAGCAGACTTATTCGAGCAGCGCGGATTTGGCGCACGGCGCGAGACCGCGCCCGGTTCGCGAAGCGGCCGCCGTGGTGCTGGCTTTATCGCCCTGGCTTGGGCTTTCATTCGGACTGCTGAACGCAAAATTTTATCTCGCAGCTCTGTTCGCCAAGCTGCAGCAGGCGGGCGCCACAGGTCTCGACCGCATGCAGCATGTGCCGATGCCCAGTCCGCCGGCCATCGTTGCCGGCATATTCGTGCTCGGACTGGTGCTATCCTATCTTGTCGCCACCTCGCCGAAGAATCCGCTGCTGCAGCGCACGGTGATCATCGCCAATCCGCCCACCGCGACTCTGCTGTTTCTGCTGCTGGACACCGCGCCGCAAATAAACCCTTCGACCGCCGAAATCGTCGAAACCTGGGCGATCATCGTCGGCGTGATTGCGGTCTATTATTTTATCTACGAGCGCCTTTATTCGATGCATGCGCTCGCCTTCTCGCGCACCCTGCAAGAAAGCACCGGCCTCAATCTGCGAAAATACTACAGGCCCTTGCTGTTTGCATGGGTGCTGCTGCCGTGGCTGATCGTTATTGCGCTCTATTTCACCGTCGTGCCGCAGACCGCGCCGGGTGCGCTGCACAGCTGGGCCATGATCCCCATTGCGATGAGCTGGGTCATCTCGATCGGGCTTTTCGTCACCTCTGTGCTGTATCGCTACCGCGAACGCGCCGTGCTGAAATGGTGGATCTACGGCGCGGTCGTCTCGTTAGCGGTTGCCGGACTGCTCTCCTCATGGTTGCCGCCGGGACTCATTGTCACGATCGATCGCGCGCTCGGACCGCTCAGTGCGATGGCATTGGCCTTGCTGTTTTTGATCTTCGTCCTGGCCTTGCTGGCGGTGCTGTCGCAGCGATCGGGCTTTCCGGTGCTCAGTCTCGTCGTCTTGGCGCTCGTCGGCAGCGTGCTTGTTCCAATTCCCATTGGGTGGACGGTCGCTCTGCTCTCGCTTCTCTGCCTTGTGATATTTCTCCTGGCGCTCGTCGCGGGACTGCGCGCCGTCGCATGCGTTGCCCTGATTCTCGCATTCGCCGGCGGCATCAACTTTGCAAAGCTGCACGGCGTGCCTGAGGTCCATCTGCGGCCGAAGGCCGCCGGGCCGACGCTGCAAGCGCAATTTCAGACCTGGCTCCAACGCACCAAACTGGCTACCGCTAGTTCCGATCGCGGCGGAGGTGCCGCCGCCGTAGCGGCGGCGGCCTGCGCATCGCGATATTCGGGCAAGTCGGAGCCATATCCGGTCTTCATCATCGCCGCCGCTGGCGGGGGCATCTATGCGGCCAGTGCGGCATCAATGTTCCTGGCGCGGTTGCAGGATTACGATCCGTGCTTTGCCCAACACGTGTTCGCGATCAGCGCGGTTTCGGGCGGCGCCATCGGGGCGACAATTTTTCAGGCCGTTGCACAGTCTCCGCTGACCGGCGCTGCTGCGACTGTCGCAGCCGTACCCACGAACAGGGGATGTCTGCCGCCTGAGGCTGAATCCGGTCAGACCGGCACCAACAACGTGCTGGAACGAGAGGTCTGCGCCATCATCCAGGACGACCATTTTTCGCCGCTCGTTGCGTCGATCTTTCCCGAGCTTTTGGGATTCACCCGGAGCGGACGGGCGCAGGAGCTGGTGCAAAGCTTCGACGCTTCGGTGAGACAGAATAATCCGGGCGCGGCGCAGATTCTCGACCAGCGCTTCGACGATTTTGCTGCAAAGTGGCCCAACAGCGCCATAGCGCCTGCGCCGGTCCTCAACTCGACTTGGGTCGAGACCGGATATCGCGCGGCGTTCGCACCGTTTCCGCTGCACGCGATCGACGGCTCGCTCTATTCGTTCGTCGACAAAAACATGCCCGATGACACCTATCTCACGCTTCTCGGGGCGGCGGCGGTCAGCGCCCGGTTTCCGGCGGTTCTTCCACCCTATTCGTTGTTGATCAGCACAGGCCAACCGAATGCCGGCTCGCCGAGCGGCGCCGTGCGCTGGAATTTCGTCGACGGCGGTTACTCGGACACCTCCGGAGCGGCGACCGCGCTCTCGCTCTATGACGCGCTTAAGCCCGCTGCCAAGGCCGATCATGTCGTGCTGCGCGTGATCCTGCTGACCAGTTCCGACCCGCGGCTTGAACCGGATGACATCGACGGAACCGCGTTCGCCGACACGCTCGGACCGATCGACGCAATGCTCAGCGTCAGGGACGGCCTCGGCAACGAGGCGGTCGCACGCGCCTGCGACGGCATTCTGGGCGCGAGCACGGCGCATGCCGACAGCGAGAGCAGGTGCGAGGATCTGGCCGGCAAACCGGACTCGCCGTTTCAGATCGTCGGCATTGAAGACGAAACTTACGGGCTGTCGCTCGGCTGGAAAATATCGCAGACGACGTTCGGTGTGGTGTCTTGGATGCTTGGCGAACCGCAGCTTGCGGCCGGGAGTATTTGTCAGGGCGAGGCGCCGAGTAAAACCCCAGCGCCGCAGGCCAACGGCCAGTTCACGCTCAACGAAAAAGTTGTGTGCGCGAACTCGCGGGTCCAGGACGCTATTCTGAAATCGCTGAAGTGACGATCGCTGCGCCTGCGACCGATGCCATTTGGCAGTGGGGCGTTTGCGCCGCCGTGCGGATGTTCAGCGGGCCAGTTCGTCCAGCAACGCAAGCGCCTCGGCGACCGAGCGCTCGCGCACGCGGCGGCGGCCGATCTTGCCGAACAGCCGCCGGCGCTCTACGCGTCGGCCGTCGCGGCTTTCGGCGGCGAAATGCACGAGCCCAACCGGTTTCTCCTTGCTGCCGCCGCCCGGACCGGCAATGCCGGTGATCGCCACCGCGATGTCGGCCTGCGAATGGTGCAACGCGCCTGCGGCCATCGCAGTGGCCGTCTCGGCGCTCACCGCACCGTAGCGCTTGAGCGTCGCTGCCGGGACGCCGAGCATGGTCTCCTTCGCCTGATTGGAATAGGTGACAAAGCCGCATTCGACGACGTCGGAGGAGCCGGCGATTTCAGTCAGGGCCGCGACGACAAGGCCGCCGGTGCAGGATTCGGCCGTCGCAATCGTCAGCCTGTGCGCGCGACAGAGATCGAGCAGATGTTTTGCCGCGTCGCGCAGCCCGGCTTCGATCATGCTCCGCTCCACGGCAGCCGCAGGGTTGCCGTCGCCATGGCGACGATGCCTTCGCCACGCCCCGTAAAGCCCATTTTTTCGCTGGTGGTCGCTTTGACCGCAACACGGTCGGCAGAGACGCCGGCGATCGCCGCGATCCGCGCCCGCATCGCGTCGCGATGCGGCGACACGCGCGGGGCTTCGCAGACCACGGTCACGTCGAGGTTGCCAATGACGCCACCGCGGGCGCGCACCCGTTCGCAGGCAAAGGTGAGAAAACGATCCGACGAGGCGCCGCGCCATTGCGGATCGCTCGGCGGAAAATGCTGGCCGATGTCGCCCTCGGCCAGCGCCCCCAAAATGGCATCGACCAAGGCATGCAGAACAACATCGGCATCCGAATGCCCGGTCACCGCGCGCGTATGCGGAATGCGGATGCCGCCGAGCATGACATGATCGCCGTCGGCGAAGGCGTGCACGTCGAAACCGGTTCCGGTGCGCACGTCAGCCAGCGCCGCCCCGCGCAACAGCTCGGCGCGGGCAAAATCGTCGTTCGTTGTGAGTTTCACGTTTTCCGTCTCGCCCTCGAAAATGCGCACGCGTTGGCCACCCCATTCGGCAAGTGCAGCGTCGTCGGTAAAGTCGTCACGGCCCGCTGCCGCCGCGCGGCGATGGGCATCGAGAATAAGCGGGAAGGCAAAGACCTGCGGGGTCTGCACTATGCGCAGACGGCTGCGGTCGAGCGTTTCGCCGACGATAGCATTGTCGTCGATGGTCTTCACGGTGTCGGCGACCACGATGCCGGGCACCGCGGCGCCATAATCTTTGCCGGCTTGGATGGCGCGGCTGATGAGCTTGCCGCTCAAAAACGGGCGCGCCGCATCATGAATGAGCACCAGTTCCGGCGCGTGTGCTTCTAAGGCTCGCAGCCCGGCAAGGACCGAGATCTGTCTGGTCGCGCCGCCGGCGACCGGCTCAGACAGCTTGGCGAGGCCGCCGCTTGCGGCCCGAAAGAGCGGCGAGTCGGCAGGATGGATGACCGGCTGCACGACATCGACGTCCGGGTGGCCGGAAAACGCCGCAAGGGTCGAGCGGATCGCAGGTTCCCCGCCAACCGTCCGATATTGCTTCGGAATGTCGCCGCCGGCGCGTTGGCCGCGGCCCGCCGCAACGATAACAGCCGCGACAATGCCCATCGTGGACCACTCCGCTCCCGTTTCCGGGCACCGCTTTAGCGCATGTCTACGAATTGTGCGAACCGGCCGGATCTCCGGCGTCGCGCTCAATCCCGCGCCAGTCCGCCATGTGTGCACATGTTAGCAATATTGCGGTGCAGCACTTGCAAGCCTGGGCATTTTGGCTAAACTATATGCAATGGGTATATCGCGCCTATTTCATGTGCAGGCCTTGGTAGCCAGAACTGTCCGCCTGGCCGCCAAACGGCCAAATACGCCGAAATCGGCCACCCACGCGACTGGACGGCCCTTGGCGTGGGGTGAGCGGTGAGTACGGCTGAGCCCCTGGTCATGGTTTCGCCCGCCGACGCGGTGCTCAATGCCCTGCCGCATCCGGTCATCGTGGTGGCTCCGGACGGCAAGGTGGTCGATGCCAACGCGGCCGCGGAAGCCTTTTTCGAGATTTCGGTGCCGCTGCTCCGGCGTCAGTTGCTGCGCGACTTGGTGCCGTTCGGAAGCCCGCTGCTGACGCTGATCGAGCAGGTGCGCGGGCGCGGCGCCGCCGTCAATGAATACAAGGTCGATCTCGGGACCCCGCGCAATCCCGGCGACCGGCTGGTCGACCTGCATGTCGCGCCGCTGCCCGAGCAGCTCGACTACGTGGTGGTGATGCTGCAGGAGCGCACCATCGCCGACAAAATGGATCGCCAGCTGACCCATCGCGGCGCAGCGCGATCGGTGATCGCGCTCGCCGCCATGCTGGCGCACGAAATCAAGAATCCGCTGTCCGGGATCAGGGGCGCCGCGCAGCTTCTCGAGCAATCGGTCAGCGACGACGATCGCACGCTGACGCGGCTCATTTGCGACGAAGCCGACCGCATCGTGAAACTCGTCGACCGGATGGAAGTGTTCGGCGACGAGCGTCCGGTCGAGCGCGAGCCGATCAACATTCACGTCGTGCTCGACCACGTCAAACGGCTGGCGCAATCCGGCTTCGCCCGCAACATCAAATTCGTTGAGGACTACGATCCGTCGCTGCCGCCGGTGCTGGCGAACCGCGACCAGCTGGTTCAGGTGTTTCTCAACTTGATCAAAAACGCGGCCGAAGCGATCGTCGAGACAAGCGGGGGTGGCGAAATCGCGCTGACCACCGCGTTCCGGCCCGGCGTGCGCCTGTCGCTGCCGGGCGCCAAGACCCGCATCTCGCTGCCGCTCGAGTTCTGCGTGCGCGACAACGGTCCCGGCGTCCCTGATGAATTGATGCCGCATCTGTTTGATCCGTTCGTCACCACCAAACCCACTGGATCTGGGCTCGGCCTCGCGCTCGTGGCCAAGATCGTCGGTGACCATGGCGGAATCATCGAGTGTGAGTCGCAGCCGCGGCGCACAACGTTTCGCATTCTCATGCCCAAATACACCACCACCACCGAGGGCGCCGAGCCGGATGGCGCGCTGCGGCCACAAGAGGATCATTGATGCCCGCGGGAAGCATTCTCGTCGCCGATGACGACGCGGCGATCCGGACCGTGCTCAACCAGGCGCTCTCACGCGCCGGCTACGATGTCCGCTCGACCGGTAACGCCGCCACGTTGTGGCGCTGGATCAGCCAGGGCGATGGCGATCTGATTATTACCGACGTGCTGTTGCCGGACGAGAGCGCCTTCGATCTTTTGCCGCGCATCAAGAAGGCGCGGCCCGATCTGCCGATCATTGTCATGAGCGCGCAGAACACGTTCATGACCGCAATCCGCGCCTCCGAGCGCGGCGCCTACGAGTATTTGCCCAAGCCGTTCGATCTGAAGGAGCTGATTTCGATCGTTGGCCGCGCACTGTCGGAGCCCAAGGAAAAGGCGCGGCAACAGCCGGCAAAGGCCGACGATTTCGAATCCATTCCGCTGGTCGGCCGCTCGCCGGCGATGCAGGAAATCTACCGCGTGCTGGCGCGGCTGATGCAGACCGACTTGACCGTGATGATCGCAGGCGAGTCCGGCACCGGTAAGGAACTGGTGGCGCGCGCGCTCCACGATTACGGCAAGCGCCGCACCGGGCCATTCGTCGCCATCAACATGGCGGCCATTCCGCGCGACCTGATCGAGTCGGAACTGTTCGGCCATGAGAAGGGCGCCTTCACCGGCGCCAATACGCGCAGCGCCGGGCGTTTCGAGCAGGCAGAAGGCGGCACGCTTTTCCTCGACGAAATTGGCGACATGCCGATGGAGGCGCAGACCCGGCTCTTACGCGTGCTGCAACAGGGCGAGTACACCACGGTGGGCGGCCGCACGCCGATCAAGTCCGACGTGCGCATCATCGCCGCCACCAACAAGGATTTGCGCCAGCTCATCCAGCAGGGATTATTCCGCGAGGATTTGTTCTTCCGTCTCAACGTCGTGCCCTTGCGGCTGCCGCCGCTGCGCGAGCGCACCGAAGACATTCCCGATCTCATTCGCCACTTCTTCACCCAGGTCGCCCGCGA
>JASHVN010000571.1 GCA_030044555.1 Xanthobacteraceae bacterium
CGGTCGGTGGCGGAAAATCCGCTCGGTCGCGCGGGCGACGAGGCGAGATATTCTTCGATGCGCACCAAGAGATGGGGAGAGGCCTTCGTAAGGTCTACTTCGGCTATCGACGTAGAAAGTCCGTATTCGGCGCTGACGAGCGGCGATAGAAGCCGGAGCGAACATGTCCGCCGCGAGGGGCGTCGGCTAAACCAAGACTCTTTGTCGTCTCCGCAAAACTGCGCAGGGCGCCCGATCAATCCTGCTGCGCAACGCGGGATGCGCGTGATAGCACGGGCGAGTTGCCGGCGGCATAGCGGCTGATCCGTTTGGCGATGCCCGGCGCACCGGCTCAAATCGACGTGAGAGCGAGGCGGTTTTGCGCCACCTCTTGCTCGGCCACTCCAGCAACACACACCAAACGGAAGAGTCAGCCTTGATGCTGGTCGTCAACGCGATTGGGCGACTCGACCTAAAGTAGTAGAATGCTCCGGCTAGAAGCGGGGGATGCGATGCCCTATCGCGTGTTCATCTCGCATGGCTGGACTGACAAATGGGTCGCCGCGCAGATGGCACGTTCGATCAAAGACATAGGTGGGGATGCCTTCATCGACTTCTTCGACATCAAAAAAGGCGATCGAATTGAGACTAAAATCCAGGTGGAACTTCCCAAGTGCGATGAGTTGGTCGTCCTTCTAACGCCATGGTCTGTCCGCAGAAACTGGGTCTGGACCGAGGTGGGAGCTGCTTGGGGGCTCGGCAAGCGAATTGTCGGCGTACTCTACGGGTTGAGTTTCCAGGACATAGAACGCGAACACGGTGGAATGGCCGCTCTGGGGCCGACCAATTGCCTTGGCTTGGAAGACTTCGATATTTATGTTTCGGAATTGAGGACACGTGTGTAGCGAACAGCCGCCATGAACAGCGTCTTCATCTCTCACGACCCACAGAATCGAGCGTTTGCTGCCGATCTGGCCAAATCGCTGGAGGACCGGGGTATCAAGTCCTTTCTCGCAGGCAACGATCTGCGAGCGGGCAGCAACTGGCTTGAAATTCTAAAGTGTGAGGTGCAAACGGCGGACGGTTTCATTCTTGTGATGCCGGCCAAAACGGCCAAGTCCAGCAATAACGCATTTTTTGAAACCGGCGTGGCGCGGGCATTCGGGAAAATCGTGATCATCGTCGTTCCGGACATCCAAGATGTCGATCAGTCGAACATTCCGCTCGAGATCGCCAATACTGTAATCGTCGATGCGACAAAAAAGTCTCTGAAGTCGGTTGCTGATACCGTGGCCGGAGCAGTGCAAAGGTAGGATCCGCCAGTGCGCAAATCGCGGGCGTAGGCAGGCAGGTTCTTGATCGCGCAGGTTCTTGACCGCGCAGACTCTCGACCGCGTATGTACCCTAAAGGGCTCCGATTTTCTTGATCAGAGCAAACGCTCGCCGGGCCTGCGTCGGACTGGATACGCCGAGGGCGAAAAACTGGCTCGGCACCTACCGCACCGGAACTTTAATAGAAAGTTCACGTTTGTTGATCGCACGGGGCGCGCGAAGGAAGCAGTGCGAGAGTCGCCAATCAGACTCAACAGAACGCTTTCCACATCGGCACCGGCCTTACAGAAAACTCACAACGGAGGTTCTCATGTCGCTGACATGCTCTTCATCGATCGGCAAGTCCGCATCGATCGGTGAGTCTGCATCGATCGGCCCATCCGCCGCCTGTGGCGGCCGTGATTATGCATTAGGAGGAATCGCCACAATGGTCGTGGCGATTATTGGCGTGGCGGGCACCCATCCTGAGGTGACGGTATCAATTTCCATTCGAAATGCGATGCCGTTTCTTACCGGTAAATCGCAAGTTGACTGGGTTGCCGATCGAATTGAAGAGGTGCTTCAGCACATGCCCGAAGATGCTGTCGAACCGCTCGCCGCGCACTGAAACAGGCTGGGTTGGGGAGTATTCCGATTCAGCGTTCGCCGTACTGATGGCAAGTTACCAGAGTTTTTGGGGGACAGGAGTCTCCATGAAGATAGACCCGGATCAGGTTGTGACGATTGGAAAGGCTAAGCCCTAGCCTTCCCTCCACATCCAGCCTTCCCTCGTATCCACTCCGACGGCCTTGATGACGCCTGCCGCGCCCCGCAAACGGATGGGTCGCCGGCACGTGATCGAATGGAAAGGCCAGCTCGTGAACCGCGTCCAGATCGGCTTTGACAAGGCCGTCGCAGACACGGCTTGGCAGACACGGCTTGGCAGACACGGCTTGGAAGGCAACGTGACTCCGCATACATTGCGCCAGACGGCGGCAATAATTGGTGAACGCAAGCACACCACCCCCTTGATCCTTCAATCTACCGCTTACGCTGCAAGCCGTAGGCAGCGAGTGAGCAACAGGAGTTTCTACGAATGGTCGCAGTGACCTTTCCCGACGGCGCACGTCGGGACTATCCCCCGCATATCACCGGCCTCGATATCGCCAAGGGCATTTCGCCGTCGCTCGCCAAGCGCACGGTCGCCATGGCGCTCGACGGCAAGCTCGCCGATCTGTCCGACACCGTCGAGCACGACGCCAAGATCGAGTTCATCGGCCGCGACGATCCCCGCGCCCTCGAACTCATCCGCCACGACGCCGCGCATGTGCTCGCCGAAGCAGTGCAGGCATTGTGGCCCGGCACCCAGGTCACCATCGGCCCGGTGATCGACAACGGCTTCTATTACGATTTTTTCCGCAACCAGCCATTCACGCCGGAGGACTTCGACGCCATCGAGAAAAAGATGCGCGAGATCATCGCGCGCGACAAGCCTTTCACCAAGGAAATCTGGTCGCGCGAACAGGCGAAGAAAGTGTTTCGCGACAAGGGCGAGCTCTTCAAGGTCGAGCTGGTCGACGCCATCCCGGAAGACCAACAGATCAAGATCTACAAGCAGGGTGATTGGTTCGATCTTTGCCGCGGCCCGCATATGACTTCGACCGGCAAGGTCGGCAATGCGTTCAAGCTGATGAAGGTCGCCGGCGCCTATTGGCGCGGCGATTCCAACCGCGAGATGCTCTCCCGCATCTACGGTACCGCGTTCGCCAAGCAGGAAGAACTCGACGCCTATCTGAAACAGATCGAGGAGGCGGAGAAACGCGACCATCGCCGCCTCGGCCGCGAGATGGACCTGTTTCACTTCCAGGAAGAGGCCCCGGGCTCGGTGTTCTGGCATCCGAAAGGCTGGACGCTATTTCAGACGCTGGAAAACTATATCCGCCGGCGGCAGCTTGAGGCCGGCTACGCCGAGGTCAACGCACCGCAGCTCATCGATTCCTCGCTGTGGGTCGCTTCCGGCCATATGGCGACCTTTCGCGATGCCATGTTTCTGGTGCAGCCGCGCGAGGAGGATGAACGCACCTTCGTGGTCAAACCGATGAATTGTCCCGGCCACATCCAGATTTTCAAGAACGGCCTGAAATCCTATCGCGATCTCCCCTTCAAGATCGCCGAATTCGGCAAGGTGCACCGGTTTGAGCCCTCCGGGGCGCTGCACGGATTGATGCGCGTGCGCGCCTTCACCCAGGACGACGCCCACATTTTCATCACCGAGGAGCAGATCGCCGACGAAGTGCTCAAGGTCAACGATCTGATTCTGTCTATCTATGCCGACTTCGGCTTTGACGACGTGCGCATCAAATTTTCCGACCGGCCGGAAAAGCGGATCGGCGACGATGCGGTATGGGACAAGGCCGAAGCCGCCCTCTTGGCGGCGCTCAAAGCCTCCGGCCGGCCTTGGACTCTGAACAAGGGCGAAGGCGCCTTCTTCGGCCCCAAGCTGGAATACGTTCTGCGCGACGCCATCGGGCGGGACTGGCAGTGCGGCACGGTGCAGGTCGACCTCAACATGCCCGGCCGGCTCGGCGCCTTCTATATCGACGAGCACTCCAACAAAGTGACGCCGGTGATGCTCCACCGCGCCATGTTCGGCTCGCTCGAGCGCTTCACCGGCATCATGATCGAGCATTATGCCGGCCATCTGCCGCTATGGCTTTCGCCCCTGCAGGCGGTGGTCGCCACCATCACCTCGGACGCCGACAT
>JASHVN010000572.1 GCA_030044555.1 Xanthobacteraceae bacterium
CTGGCCGGCGGCACCATGCGATCGTAGGTGACGGCGGCGCGCGCGTCATCGAGCTGCAGCAAGAAACCCGCATCGATGATCATGCGGTACTCGGTGCGCATGGCCGCGCCGATGGCGCGGATCAGTTCTTCGTCGCTCTTGTAGTATTCGTTCTTGCGGTCGGGAATGACGCTCGCCGGCGCCGCGACCGGCAGGAATGCCTCCTCGACTTTGACGTCCTTGAGCGCCGCTTTGAAATTGTCGATATCGCGTTGCAGCTCCGCCTGTCCGCTATAGGCGATCGGCCCGACGCAGACCGCCTCGACCGTTGTCGCCACACCTTCGCGCGCGTCGAGCTCGGCATAAAACTCGGTGAACTTTTCCCGGTCGACGCCACGGGTGAATGGATTTTTATTGCTCGGCCCGAGCGGACGGCGCTCGAAGCCGCTCAACCGTTCGAGCACATATTGCGACCAGGAGATCGATTTGCCGAACTCGCCGTCGCTGATCACATCGATGCCGACCTGCGCCTGTTTGCCCACGACTTCGGCAACCGCATCCTTCAGGCACTGGCTATAGGTGGCTTGGTCGTACGGCTTTCCCGCCTGCTTGGCGCGGAGAAAGTCCTGCAATGCCGCCGGACGGATAAGACTGCCGACATGGGTTGTGAGAATGCGATCGGTACTGCGCTTCATTTGACCCTCCGTGTGCACGCCCTCACGCCGACGGAGAGCCTAGCAAACTAATACAGGAGCGATCCGATACCGCAACGGCGCCGTGCAATGGAAGACGGCCGCCGACGGGCAGCGTCCCAATCGGATGTGGATTGGTTGTGGGGCTGGCGAGCGAAGCTTCGGCGTGAAACGGATGCGCCGCGCCGCATATCGATTTCCAGAAAGAGTGCCGTCAGGCCGCAGATTTGGCGGCGGCTTTGACGCCGACGGTCACCGGCCGTTCGGGAAGGACGCGCTTGATGCGATCAAGCACCAGTTCGATCGAGGCGATCTCGATGCGATTGCGGCCGTTGTCCTTGGCGCGATAGAGCGCATGGTCGGCTTGGGCGAGAAGCGCCGAGAGATCGAGCACCGCATCGTGGCTCATGACGATGCCGATGCTGACCGTGGCAATAACCGGCCGTCCGTCCACCTCGGATGTGGCGTTGGCAAAACCGGCGCGGATTTCTTCGGCGACGGCGAGCGCCCGCTCCCGCGTGGTGTCGACCAGCAAAGCCGCGAATTCCTCGCCGCCGAGCCGGCCGAAGAGGTCGGTGTGGCGCCGCACACAGCGGTTGCCGACTTGCGCAAAGCGCTGCAGCACCTGATCGCCGACCGCGTGGCCGAAACTGTCATTGATTGTTTTGAAATTATCGAGATCGAGCAGCATCACCGCAATCGGCCGCGGATCGGTGACTTGGCGCTTCAGCTGAGCGGCGCCCTCCTGCAGGAAAGCGCGGCGATTGGCGATGCCGGTCAGTGGATCGACCATAGCCGCCGTCTTGTGGCGGTGTTCGGTGCGTTCCTTGGCCATGGCAAGCAGGATGAAGGCGATGGCGATCGTGAACAAAAGCGCCTCGAAGCTGAGCACGGTGAGCCAGACGCTCTCGAAAACCTCATTGCTGGCGGGCGACCATGGCAGCATGGCGCCAAAGGGCGTGCGCAGCAGATAGAGGGCGCCATGCGCGAACAGCAGGCAGATTGCCGGCCAGCGCGAAACCAGGGGTTCGCCGCGTCCGCGCCAGAACTCGTAAGCCGTGGCCCAGATGTAGGCGGCAATGATGCCGGAAGAGAGCAGGACGCGCACGTCGAACGATGGTTCCACCGCCGGCGCGCGACAGACGATGACCCACAGGGCCGCGCCGGCGAACATGAGCAGCGGCTGCGGCCGGCGATGATCGAAAACGCGGGCGCCGGTCCAGGTGAGCGCAAACGCGGTGAACAGAACGATGTTGGCAAGGTCGATGGTGACGAAGTTGGGCGCCGAACCGTACATGCCGAACAGCACTACGGAGGCGGCGCGGAACAGTTGCGCAAATCCCCACCACGCCACGCCGGTGATGGCCGTGTTCTGCACCCAGACGAACAGCAGCAGCAATCCCAGGATCACTTCCACATAAATCGTTACGAGAAATAATGTGTTGACGTCGAGATCCATTGCGTTCGACCAGGTTAACCGAACAAGCGCGCGCGGGCGATAGGCAACCCCACATTTGTCTGCTTAAAGCGGGGGCACCAACAATAGGTGAATGGTCACGCCGAGCGCGCCGCCTTGCCGCCCTATAGTTTCGACAACATTGCGAACAATGGCGGCATTTAATTCATCTTGTTTCGCCGGATTTCGTCATTTAGGGTCGTTCGACCGGGATATTTGATCATGCAGATCTGCGACGGGATCATCGAGGCCATCGGCAATACGCCGTTAATCCGATTGAAGCGCGTTTCGGAGGCGACGGGCTGCGAGATTCTGGGCAAGGCCGAGTTCATGAATCCCGGTCAGTCGGTCAAGGACCGGGCGGCTTTGTTCATCATCAAAGACGCAATGGACAAGGGTACGCTGCGGCCCGGCGGCGTGATCGTCGAAGGCACCGCGGGGAATACCGGCATTGGACTGGCGCTCGTCGGCAACGCCATGGGCTTTCGTTCCGTGATCGTCATCCCCAACACCCAGAGCCAGGAAAAGAAAGACACGCTGCGGCTGTGCGGCGCGGAGCTGATCGAGGTGCCTGCGGTCCCGTATTCCAATCCCAACAATTACGTGAAGCTCTCCGGCCGGTTGGCCGCGCAACTGGCGAAGAGCGAAAAGAACGGCGCGATCTGGGCCAACCAGTTCGACAATGTCGCCAATCGCCAGGGCCACATCGAAACGACTGGGCAGGAAATCTGGCGGCAGACCGACGGCAAGATCGACGGCTTCACCTGCGCCGTCGGCACCGGCGGCACGCTCGCCGGCATCGCCATGGCCTTGAAGGCGCACAATAAAGCCGTGCGCATTGCGCTCGCCGACCCGATGGGCGCCGCGCTCTACAGCTATTACACGACCGGCACGCTCAAGTCGGAAGGCTCGTCGATCACCGAAGGTATCGGCCAGGGCCGCATCACCAAAAATCTGGAAGACGCGCCCATCGATATCGCTTATCAAATTCCGGATGCTGAGGCGGTGCCGATCATTTTTGATCTCCTCGAACACGAAGGCCTCTGCCTCGGCGGCTCGACCGGCATCAATGTCGCCGGCGCGGTGCGGCTTGCCAGGGAGCTCGGGCCGGGACACACCATCGTGACGATCCTCGCCGATTACGGCACGCGCTACCAATCCAAGCTGTTCAATCCGGCGTTCCTGCGGGAGAAGAATCTCCCGGTGCCGCCATGGCTCGAGCGCCAGTCCAACTTCCAGGTTCCCTACGAGTGAACTCGCCCGCCGTGCGCGCGTTGATCGTTCAATGCGCCGGACGGCCGGTCATCAATTGAGCAAAAGCATGTTGCGAACCGACAAAGATCCCGGCCCGTCTCCGGCAAATCGCTTCCTCAAATCGACCGATTGGCTCGCCGAGCACTTGCACGACCGCGATGTCGTTGCGGTCGATGCGTCATACTTCTTGCCGACGCAGAAGCGCGATGCGCGCGCGGAATACCGCAGCGCCCATATCCCCGGCGCGGTCTTTTTCGACATCGAAGAAGTCTGCGACCATTCCACGGAACTGCCGCATATGCTGCCGGGCTCGATCCAATTTGGCGACGCGGTCGGCGCGCTCGGCATCAGCAACGGCGACACGGTCGTGGTCTATGACAGCGTCGGTCTCTACTCGGCCGCACGGGTGTGGTGGACGTTCCGGCTCTTCGGCGCGAGCAATGTTTTCATCCTCGACGGCGGCTTGCCGAAATGGAAGGCCGAGGGCCGGCCGCTCGAAACCGGAGACTCCAAGCGGCCGTCGAAGCAATTTCGCGCGGAAATGGACATCGGTCCGGTGGCCATGCTCGCCGACGTGCGCCTGGCGCTGAGCAGCCGCAGCGCGCAGATCGTCGACGCCCGCTCGGCCGAGCGCTTTGCCGGCAACGTCCCGGAGCCGCGTCCGGGTCTGCGCGCGGGCCACATGCCCGGCTCGTTCAACGTGCCGTTCGATCAGGTCGTGGATAACGGCCGGCTGGCGCCGCGCGAGCGCATCGAGGCGGCGTTCACGTCGGCCGGGGTCGATCTCGACAAGCCGATCATCACCTCATGCGGCTCCGGCGTGACCGCAGCTATTCTTGCTCTTGCGCTGGAATCGGTCGGGCGAAAGCCGCAGGGCCTTTACGACGGCTCCTGGTCGGAATGGGGCTCACGCCCGGATCTGCCGGTCGAACGCGGTTCGCAGTAAGGCCTCTTCATGCCTCGCGCCAAACCCGTTGCCCTCGTCACCGGTGGGGCGAACGGCATCGGGCGCGCGATTGCGCTTCACCTCCTCGCCGCAAGCTGGCGCGTCGGCATTGTCGATCTGCCGGGACGCGGCTTGCGCCACGCTTTTCGCGGTAAGAGCAATACCGTGCTGGTGGAGGGCGACGCGCGCGAGCAGGAGACCCCTGCTCTGGCCGTCGCCACCCTGGTTGACCGGTTCGGCCGGCTCGATGGGCTCATTTCCAACGCGGGGATCATGATCCGAAAGCCGCTGCGCCGGCTTACACTCGATGAATGGCATCGCGTCATCGACACCAATCTGACCGCAACATTCTTGTTCGCGCGCGCGGCGGAAAAAGAGCTGCGCAAGGCACGCGGCGCGATCGTCACCATTGCCTCGACGCGGGCGCGGATGTCGGAGCCCGACACGGAATCCTACGCTGCATCGAAGGGCGGCTTGGTCGCGCTCACCCACGCGCTCGCCGTCAGCCTCGGCCCGCTTGTGCGCGTCAATTGCGTCAGCCCCGGCTGGATCGAGACCAGGAATTACGCTGCGCTGCGCCGCGGCGACCACGCTCAGCATCCGGCCGGGCGGGTCGGCAAGCCGTCCGACATTGCCGAACTTGTCGCCTGGCTGCTTGACGGCGAGCGGTCCGGCTTCGTCACTGGCGCCGATTTCGTGGTCGACGGCGGCATGACGCGCAAGATGATTTATGCCGAGTGATGGGCGCCGCCAGGGAATGGGCAAGGCCCAGGTTTTATTGTAATATATTGCAGTTCAACGCTCGGAATCGGGGAGGCCTGCTGCCGTTCAGACGAGGCAGGCTTGTCGCCGGGACCGTCCGAAAAACGTCAACATTGCAAGGCACATAGGACGGACAAACGCTTGGGGGATAGGGACTTGCGCGTATTGATCGCAACATGCGCGCTCTTGTTGGCAACGAGTCTGGCGTGGGCGGCCAATACACCCACGACGCCAGCGTCTACGGCCAGTCAGGCTTTGCCGGCTGATTCCGCCCTGCCATACAGCTGGGCCGGATTCTACATCCGCGGCAGCGAGGATTTGGCTCTCGGCAATCAAGGAACCGGCACGAACTCACTCAACGGTCTGTTTCCGGCGTCATCAACCGGCCTCGCAGGCTCGACCGGCGGCATGGACAGCAGCGAGATTGGCGCCAATTGGCAAAGCGGCAGCGCCGTCGTCGGCTTCGAAAGCGACATGCAATGGTCCGACCAATGGGCCGCGCCGCTCACGTCGTGCGGCATTGGATGCAGCCTCGATGACCGGGTCAAGGTGCCCTGGCTAGCGACGCTGCGCGCACGCGCCGGCACGGCCTTCGATCGCATGTACATTTACGGCACCGGCGGCTTCGCCACATCGGGCGTCGCCGACAGTCTCAACCCCACGGCGTCCGGCAGCGCTCCGAACTTCGTCAATCTTTCCGCCGGCGATCTCGACTGGACGATCGGCGGGGGCATGGAATTTGCCATCGACCAAAACGTCTCGGCCAAGATCGAATATCTGCATACGTCACCGGCCGCCGGCGCGCCGGAATCGCTGTTCGACGCCGCCACGACCGGCTCTGTGAGGAACGATATCGTTCGCGGCGGCATCAACTACAGCCTTCCCATCGGGCCGTAGCAAATCGCGCGCGCAAGCGCGTACAGTCATCCCCTGGAACGGACCCGCCATGAAAAAGCTTGTGATCGGCGACGTCACCATCGAAAGCATCGTCGAACGCGACGGACCGTGGCGTAGGCCGGAAGAGATGTTTCCGGCCTACGATCCCGATCTCGGCAAAAGCCATCTCGCCGAACTCGATGACGAAGTCTTCGATCCGGTGTCCGGACGCATGGTGATCACCTATCAGACCTTCATCGTGCGAACGCCAAAGCACACGATTCTGATCGACACCTGCACCGGCGAGGACAAGGGCTACCCGCCGCCGATGGATTTCCCGAAGAAGCCGTGGCGCGACGGCTTCACCGCGGCGGGTCTGCGGTTTCAGGACATCGACTACGTGTTCTGCACGCACCTGCACATCGATCACACCGGCTGGAACACGATGCTGCGCAACGGGCGCTGGGTGCCGACCTTCCCCAACGCCAAATATATCTTCCACAAAGGCGAATACGCCGCGTGGGAGGAATCCAACAAACGCGGCGAAAACCGCCCCGGCGGCGGCGGCAATGTGTGGGGCTACAATTGCGAGCCGGTGGTCGCGGCTGGTCAAGCCTTGCTGGTCGACGACGATTATCAGCTCGACGACACGTTCTGGCTCACGCCAACTCCAGGACACTCGCCCTGCCATTGCTGCGTCAACATCCGCTCCCGCGGACAACATGCCGTCGTGGTTGGCGACCTGATGCATCACGCCTTGCAGGTCCGCGAGCCGGATTGGTCGACGGTCTTCGACTGGGATCCGGCGCAGGCGGCGCGCTCGCGCCGAAAGTTTTTAGGCGAAGCCGCGGGCACCGGCAGGTTCGTTCTACCGGTCCATTTCCCACATCCGACCACCGGTCTCATCGAGGCGGATGGCGAGCGGTTTCGCTATCAGTTTGTTCGCTAGACCTCGCTCCGATCCGATTGAATCGGAGCGAGGTCTAGATTTTTCGTTTGAGCATGATCCCTCGGGTCAAGCCGGAGGGCATGCTTATCCGAAAACCGGTTTCCACTTTTCGGGATCATGCTAGATTCTTCCTTTGAGCATGATCTCATCCGAAAACCGGTTTCCACTTTTCGGGATCATGCTCTGGCTTTTGAGGAAACGCCGCCATGGCCGCCAAGACACTCACCGGCCGCATCGCGGCCGAGCGCATCCGGATGCAATCGACGCCGAAGCCGCCGGCCGGCGCGGTCGAGCGGTTCCTCGCGCTTGGCGAATGCACCAGCTTGATCTCGGACGTGATGGACGACCTCGGCGTGCCCGAAGGCGTCATCGGGGCGAGCACGCTCAAACCCACCCTCCCCGGCCAATTGATCGTCGGCCCGGCGCTCACCGTGCGCAACATCCGCCAGCGCTCTGACCCTCTCAAGTCCGACAGCCACGTCAATCGCATGGCCGAGTTCGAGGCCCATAACCTCGCGGAGGATGGCGACGTGCTGGTGATCTCCGGCGTCGCCGGGATGTCGAATATGGGCGGCATCTCGGCCATGACCGGCAAGCGCCAAGGCGAGCGCGGAGCCATCGTGATGGGCGGCGTGCGCGACGTGCGCCATTCGCGCTCGATCGGCTACCCGGTCTGGGCCAGCGAGATCACGCCCGTCACCGGCAAGTGGCGGCTCGAGACCGTCGAGATCAACGGCGAGGTCGACATCGGCGGCGTGCGGGTCAATCCGGGCGATCTCGTCGTCGCCGACGACACCGGCGTCTGCTTCATCCCGCGCGCGGAGATCATGCGGGTGCTGGACATCTGCGAGAAGAAAAAGCGCGCCGAGGACACGCGCATGGACGCCATTACGCAAGGCGTCCCGGTGCCGGTTTTCTACGCCAAGGGATAGATAGAGCATGATCCGAAAAAGCCTGCCCCGAACTTGATCCGGGGCAGATACCGGTTTTCAGAAAAGATCATGCTCCAACGATAAGATAGAGCTGCCCGGCGGTCACGCAGACAGCCGGCGCATTACTGCCCGGCGATATGATTCTCCCGGACCACGCTACCCCACAGCGCGATCTCGCTCTTAAGCAAGGCAGCCGCGGCCTCAGGCGTCTCCTGGTCGGCGGGATATTCACCCATGCCGCCGTCGGCGTAGAGCTTTCGCACCTTCGGATCGGCGAGCGCGACACGCAGAGCGGAATTGAGCTTGTCGACAATCGGGCGCGGCGTGCCGGCCGGCGCGAGCAGCATGTGCCAGAAATCGATGTCGAGTTTCTTATAACCGAGTTCGAGCATGGTCGGCACATCGGGCAATGCAGCGAACCGCTTTTTGCCGATGATGGCGTATACTTTCATCTTGCCCGCCTTCACCAAGGGACCGGCGACCACCGCCGAAATGACGCTCAGATCCACTTGGCCGGCCAGCAAATCGACGAGCGCCGGGCCCGCGCCGCGATAAGGAACTTGGATGACCTTCACGCCCATCTGCTGCATGGCCAGCACATCGGCCAAATGACCGAACGAGCCGACGCCGGGATGCCCGACTTTGACGTTCCGTCCGGGCTGTTTCATCCAGGCCAAAAGCTCCTTGAAATTGTTCGGCGGCAGCGTTAGCCGCCCGGCCAGCGTATTGGTGGTGGTGTTGACCAGACCGATCGGGATGAAATCCTTTTCCGCGTCGAAGGTGCGATCCGGATAAAGCGCCATGCCAGCGGCGAGCGCATCCTGGTGCAGCAGTATCGTGTACCCGTCGGGCGCCTCGTGGGCGGCCTTGGCGGCTGCGATCATGCCGCCGGCACCGCCGAGGTTTTCGATGACGATCGGCTGGCCGAGCGCTTTTTGCATCGGATCCTGAAGGATACGCGCCGTCGCGTCGTCAGCGCCGCCAGGCGGAAACGCCACCAGCATGGTAATCGGGCGTGTGGGATAAGTCTGCGCCGACGCGGCACTTATTGTGAAAAGACAGGCGGCAAAAATCGACACCGCGAGCGCGCGGGCAAAAATCATCGGTTCCTCCCTGTGTGTCGGCCGCATATTTTTTGGCGCCTGAACGGCAGTCGATTGGTTGCGGCTTGACTGGAATATTCGCCCTTTCCGAACCGTGTGCGCAAGACAAATGCGGGCTGCATGCGCTCGCGGCGGTGCGACGCCGCGGCGCAGCGCGGAGGTCCTTACGGGTCAGCCCGGCGGGGCACTCAGGGCCACGCGCAGGCCCTGCAAAATGCGCGGCCCGCCGGGATTCCTGGCAGCACCGATCGATCCATCTAACAACTGCCGGGTGTGGTCTGGCGCCAATTTGGTCAAAGCCGCGACGTGCAGCGCGGCGTTCGATTTATCGCCGGCGCTTGCGTAAATCGACGCCAGCCACACCTGGACGAGAGGAGAAGCTGGCATGACGAGGTCGGCGCGCAAGGCCCAGTTCAGCGCCGCTTGATTGTGGCCGAGTTCGAGTTCGGCCTCGGCCGCGAACAGATACCAGTAGCCGAGAGTCGGGTCGTTTGGCGTCGCGGCACGAATGGTTTCGAGAATTTGCTGCAGCCCTTTTTGCGCTTGCCCCGTTCTGATCAGGATATCGCCGATCTGGCCCTGGGCGGGCAAAAAGCTGGGATTGATTTCGAGACAACGCTGCAACGACCGCATACTCGCGTCATATTCATGGCGGTGCTTTTGCAACACCGCCAAGCTGTACAGCGCAGAGACTGATTTGGGAAACTTGTCCAATGCCTCGTTCAATACGTGCTCGGTCGCCTTGAGATCGGGAGTGGGCTTGAGATCGATGAAATTTGTCACTGCGATGATTTGCACGCGCGAGACAGCCAACAATGCCGGTAAGTAGTGCGGATTGCGCCGCAAGGCCTCATTAAACGACGTCATGGCGTCTGACAGGCTCTCGCGCGTTATGCCGCTCGCCAAAGCCAGATAGCCGCGCCCGATCAATTGCCCGATCGTAAGCTGCGAACTTGGTTTGGCGCGCACCATGATCGCGGCACGCCGGTAGATCTCGATTGCCATTGCGCGCGCGATGCCGCGCGCCGCTTCGTCGGCGATGAGCGTTTGGTCACCGCGCTGGCGGCGGAGATTGTCAGACCAGACGTTTACCCGCGTCGCAGTATCGACCAGTTGAAAGTCGACTTTCAGATCACTGTCGTTGCCCTGAACGTGACCGACGATCGCATATTGTACGCCGAGATCCGCCAAGTTCGCATTCAAGTTCGCATCGACCTGGCGGTGACTGTAATACTCAGACGCTGGCTCCGAGATGACCCGCAGGTCGCCGAAGCGGCTGAGATAGCCGATGAGATTATGGGTGAGGAGGCGAGCGAATGCCGGATCGTCCGGTCGTGCCGGATCATCGACGGCAAACGGCAAAACTGCGACACCTTGAGCAAGTGGCGCGGCCAATCGCGGCGGCCAAAATCGCGATCCGATGAGTCCCGCAACAGCAACGATGGCGATCAGGAGGACCGCGGCCTTTGCCCATATCGCAGCCGGCGTCCGTCGATACCAAAATTGCAAAATACCCGACGCTGCGGCCTCGGACCGCAATTCAGCCGCAGGCATATCGTGTGTGTGAGACGAAGGCGCATCCGTCTCGGCAGGCGCAAGCGAGGGTGCTGCCGCCTCGGACGGCGCGGCTTCCTCGATTGCGCTTGGCGTGCCGGGCGCCGGGCGGGCGCCCTTCTGCACCGCTTCGAAATCGCCCCGCTCGATCTTTCCAATCAAAGCCCGCGTTGCCGCCTCGGGTGCAACGCCGAGCTCTGTCCGCAGCCATTCGGTGAACGCTTTGGCGCGCGCGAGCGCGGCCTCGCGGCCGGCGTACTGCGCGCAAAGAAGAAGCGCAGTCCGTTGCCAGTCTTCGCGCGCCGGATCGAGCGCGACCTGACGTTCGGCCGCCGTCACGGCGCGGCCGGCCTCCCCGTCCGCAACCGCGTTCCGGCGGAGCGCGTCGAACACACCGGCCGCAGCAGCCGCAAGCCGGTCCGCTTCCCGACGGCTCCAGGCATCGAACTCTTCGATGTCCAATGGAGACTCCGGCAAAAATGCGCCGCGCCACAGCGCGGCTGCCTGCGCGAGTTGGTCCGGCCGGTCCGATCCGGCAAGCGACATGAAACGACGCGCATCGACCGAGAGCAGGTGCGCGTTGAGCGCGATCGATTCGCGGTCTGCGATGAGAATTTCAGACGCCTGGGACAAATCCTGGCGCAGCGAAATCAGACATTGGCGCAGGCTATGGCGCGCCATGACGTCAGGATTATCGCCCCAGAACAATGTCGCCAGTTCTTCGCGCCTTGCCTGGTAGTCTTGCTTCATTGCCAGATAAGCAAGCAAAGCGCGGGCTTTTTTCGATCGAACCGAAATTGCAACTGCCCGTCCCACGTTCGCTTCAATCGCGAACGTGCCAAGCAGACACAGGCTCACGCTGCTCAGTTTGGCCATTGATCTTCGACCGCTTCGATCTTCGACCACTTTCGGCCCGGCATTTTATCATTGCTGACCCGCGCGTAACAAATCGAATCCCGCATGCCGCCCGGGGCCTCCCTCAAGCCCCTCGATGCGGCTTAAGTCCTTCATTACGCGAAGAGTTCCCTTTGACGAAGGCAATGACGCTGCGTTGACCCATGCTGTGCGAAAGCCGTGTGGATCAATTTCCACGTTTGAGACGGCACCATGACAAGCAATCGGGACACAGAAGCAGCACTCGCATTGCACCGGTTCGGTTTCGGACCGGCCCCAGGTTCGATCGCCGCGATAGCAAGCGATCCGCGCGGCGCTCTCTTGGCCGACATCATGCGGCCCGATGCCGGACTCGTCGCCGCCGGAAATCTGCCGAACAGCGCACAGGCCGCGCGTGCGTTCTTCGAGTATCGCGCCAAGCGGGCGGCCGAGCAAAAACTGGCGCAGCGCGCCAAACAGCAGGCTGCCCTCAACGGCAACGGCGCCAGCATGTCCAGCGGCAATGCAACGAGCGCGAACGCACAGCCCGCCGAACCTTCAGCAGACCTGGATGCGCAGAACGAGCCGGCCAATGTGGGCGTTCAGTTGGTCCAGAACGAAGCTCATGTCCGCATCGAAGCAGCCGTCGGCGCACAGATCGGATTCGCCGAGCGCCTGGTGTGGTTCTGGTCAAATCATTTCTGCGTTTCGACCGACCGGATACCCTCGATGGCAGGCGCTTATGAGCGCGAGGCCATACGCCCCCACATCCTCGGTCGCTTTCTCGACATGCTCGTCGCCGTCGAGAGCCATCCAGCCATGCTGTTCTACCTCGACAATGCCGAATCGATGGGGCCGGACTCGGTCGCCGGCATCAATCGCAGCAGAGGGCTCGATGAAAATCTCGCCCGCGAGGCGCTCGAACTGCACACGCTTGGCGTCCGCAGCGGCTATTCGCAGGCCGACGTCACCAACTTCGCCAAAGTTCTCACCGGCTGGACCTTCATCGGTACCGGCGTGCCCGAACACGGCGGCGAGTTCGTTTTCTTCGAACGGCTGCACGAGCCGGGCGACCAAATCATTCTCGCCAAGCACTATTTCGACACCGGCATGCAACAGGGACTCGCTGTCCTTGCCGATCTTGCACGTCATCCAGCGACGGCGCGGCACATCGCCCAGAAACTGGCGGTGCATTTCGTCGCCGACACGCCGCCGCCCGCCCTGGTCGACAAGCTGACCAAGACCTTCAGCGACAGCGACGGCGACCTGAAGGAGGTCGCAAAGGCACTCATTACCGCCGAGGAGTCTTGGACACCGCAGCGCGGCAAGCTCAAGCGGCCCTCCGAATGGCACGTGGGCGCGCTGCGGTTGACGGGCGCGCGCGGCAACGTCGCGCGCTTTATGGTCGGGCAATTGCGGCTCGGCGAGCCAATGTGGCGCCCACCTGCTCCCAGTGGCTACTCCGACTACGAGTCGGCCTGGATCGACGGCCTCGGCCAGCGCGCCGATATCGCCAGCAATTTCGCCAATCGCATCGCCGACCGCCTGGAGCCGACGTCGCTCGTCGAACAAGGCCTCGGCCCGCTCGCCTCGGCCGAAACGCGCGACACCATCGCACGCGCGGGCAGCCGCGCTCAGGCGCTCGCGCTTCTGCTGATGTCGCCGGAATTCTTGCGGAGATGAAATCATGACAACACTCCACGCACCATCACGCCGCCAATTGCTGAGAGCCTCGGGTACACTGTTCGCCTGGGCGTATCTTCCCAAGCTCGCGCGCGCCGAAGGGCGCGACCCGCGTTTTTTGACGATTGTGCTGCGCGGGGCGCTCGACGGCCTCGCCGTCGTGGCGCCGGTCGGCGACCAGGATTGGATTTCGCTGCGCGGCGACAATGCGCTCACACTCGACGGCAAGACGCCGGCTCTCAAGCTCGACGATTTCTTCGCGCTCAATCCGGCGATGCCGAACCTGCAGCGCATGTTCAAGGACAACGAAGCGATCATCGTCCACGCCGCCGCCACCTCTTACCGCGAGCGCTCGCATTTCGACGGCCAGGACGTGCTGGAAAGCGGCGTCGAGAAACCGGGCAGTATCGATAGCGGTTGGCTCAACCGCGCACTCGCGGGTCTTGCGCCCGAGGGCGCAGTCATCCCGAACCGAAGGAGAGCATTCGCGGTCGGACCGGTGACGCCATTGGTCGTGCGCGGTCCCGCGCCGGTATTGTCATGGTCGCCGCGGCAAGCCCTCCCGGCAAGCGACGATACGATCATGCGCTTGCTCGAGCTTTATCGTCATACCGATCCCGCCTTCGCGCGCGTCCTGGAGAATCACTCGCAGCTTGCCGCCCTCGCGCAGAGCGGCAGCGTGCAGAAAATTCCCGGCGGCGCGCAAATCATGGGGCCCAACGCCGCGCAATTGCGCGCCTACGTCGCCGAAACCGTCGGCGCCGCCGCTAAATTTTTGGCGCAGCCGGACGGTCCGCGTGTGGGTGCACTGCCGCTCGACGGTTGGGATACGCACTTCAACGAAGGCATCGCCGCCGGTCGGCTGGCGCAACTGCTCGGCGCGCTCGATGGCGCACTCGCCGCCGCAAAGGACAATTTGGGAGCGGCGTGGCACGAGACGGTGATCGTGCTGGTTACCGAGTTCGGCCGCACGGCGCGCATCAATGGCACGCTCGGTACCGATCACGGCACCGCCACGGTCATGCTGCTGGCCGGCGGCGCGCTCAAAGGCGGCCGTGTCGTCGCCGACTGGCCCGGACTGAAAGCCGCGGACCTATTGGAAAACCGCGACCTCAAACCGACCGTCGACGTCCGCGGCGTGCTCAAAGGCCTGCTCAAGGACCATTTGCGCGCGGATGAGCGCATACTCTCAACCGACGTCTTTCCCGGCAGCGCCGCGGTGAAGCCGGTAGCCGGTCTGGTCACGGCGGCTTGACCGCTTTTTGCAGGACGCTTCGATGACAAGACGCGGGAAATCTCTGCTCCCCGTTGGCTTGTTGCTGGCAACACTGTTCGCGGCAGCGGCGACAACGACGCCTGTCGAAACGCGGCGCTACTGCCCGCGTGGCGGCTATTGTCCTATCGGCACGTGTACGAAATTCAATCCGTGGGCGCAGGTGCAATACGCCTGTATCGCCGCCAATTGCAGCGCCGCCGACTGTCCGCGTTAAATACCCCTCCTTAGGAATCACGAAAGCCGCAGGAACAAATAATTCCTGCGACTTCCGTTTCGGCGTCCACTGCGGGGAGGCGCGAAAACTCAGCGGGCGCCTGGGTAATGCAATTAAAGCTGCGAGCCAGAACCGCCGTCGTTGCCGCCGCCGTCACCGCCGGGGTGATGACGCTCGCCGCCAAATCCCGGGCCGCGACCCATTCCGCGGCCCCGCCAACCGCCGTCGCGGTCGTTGAAGGCCATGCGGCGATGATGCGGCCGCAAGATGCGCGCAAGCATCTTAAAGCGCTCCTTCTGCGCATCGGTGAGGCTCTGGTAGAGCGGCGCGCCGGCATCGGCGACCTTTTTCAGCGCAGCGCTCCTCTTGGCCATATTGTCGGCCCGCTTGGACAAGCGATCGAACGGGCTGGTCGCTGTCTGCCCCTGATCGCCCGCGCCACCCTGTTGCAGCCGCGCCTCGATGTGCTGGATGCGCAATTGCGCGAGGTCGCGCAATGCTTGCTCGAATGCAGGCCAGTTCTTCTGCTGGTCCGCAGTAAGTTCCAGGCCGGCTTTGAGCGCGGCAATGCGTGCGTCGGTAAACGCGGCGAGATCGGCGGCGCTCGGCCGATGGTGGCCCCAGTGTCTAAAGCCATGCTGGTCACCAAAGCCTTGCTGGGCATACACGACTGAAGAGCCGGCGATGGCAAGAACGGCCGCCGCGGCGATTACGGGCTTGAGCATGTTAATCCTCCATAAAACTCAAGGTGCCGCAACTAAAAGCCCGCGCCCTTTGCGACTCAAGTTAAACTTTGGTCAGGTCGACAATCTCGGATTACGGCTTTGTAATCTTCTGCCGTTTTATTTGATCAAAAAGAATTTCCAATCAGAGCGTCATGAATCGGACCGTCATGAAGTCATGAAGTCGAGCTCGAATTTTCAATCGATCGCCACAATGCTTCGCGCCAATCGCTGCGGTAGCAGCCCCCAAACACGGACGATAGAATATGAACCCCAAACATGGTCAGGGGTTGACCGACGCCGATGCTAATCTAAGCTGCGGCCGTCAGTGCAGCCCAGCAAGAAAAGCATGAACGACAGCAGCAAGAAAGAAAGCCCCTCCCCGGCCCGACACACCGACACGCGCGTAGTGACTGCCGGACGCGATCCAGCCTCCTATCACGGTTTCGTCAATCCGCCGGTCTATCACGCCTCGACTGTGCTCTACCCGAGCGCTGAGGATTTTCTCGCGCATCGCGCGCGCTATCAATACGGCCGCCGCGGCACGCCGACGACGGAAGCGCTCGAAGGCGCGCTGGCGGAATTGGAAGGACCGCAATGTGCGGGCGTTTCATTAGTGCCCTCCGGGCTCGCGGCGATTTCCACGGCGTTGCTGTCCGTCGTCAAAGCCGGTGACCATGTGCTGGTTACCGACAGCGCCTACGGACCGACGCGAACTTATTGCGACCAGATACTGAGCCGCTTCGGCGTCACCACCAGCTATTACGATCCGCTGCTCGGCACCGGCATAGCCGAGCACTTTCGCGACAACACGCGCGCGGTTTATCTGGAATCACCGGGCTCGCTCTCGTTCGAGATGCAGGACGTTGCCACCATCGCCAAAGCCGCCCATGACAAGGGCGCGCTCGTGCTTATGGACAACACCTGGGCGACGCCGCTCTATTATCGTCCGCTCGATCATGGCGTCGATCTCGCCATCCAGGCCGGCACCAAATATATCGGCGGACATTCCGATGTGATGCTCGGCACCATCTCCGCCAATGCGGCGACCGTCGCGGCGCTCAAGAATACTGTGCGGCTGAGCGGGCTGTGCGAAGGACCGGACGACGTCTATCTCGGGCTTCGCGGCTTGCGCACGCTTTCGGTGCGGCTCGAGCGGCATTTCAAATCCGGCATTGCCGTCGCGCGCTGGCTCGAGCAGCGGCCGGAGGTCTTGCGGCTTCTGCATCCTGCCCTGCCGGGCCATCCCGGCCATGCCCTCTGGAAGCGCGATTTCACCGGCGCCTCTGGCCTATTCAGCATGGTGCTCAAGCCGGTGCCGCAGAAAGCGGTCTTTGCGTTCCTCGATACGCTGACGCTGTTCGGCATCGGCGCGTCGTGGGGCGGCTATGAAAGCCTCGCCATTCCGTTCGACTGCGCACCGATCCGGACGGCGACGCGCTGGGCCCCGGGCGGCCCGACCGTGCGCTTCCACATCGGCCTCGAAGCGGTCGACGACCTCGTGGCCGATCTCGAACGCGGCTTTGCGGCGCTCGCCGCGGCAAGCGCATGATCAGGAAAAGTGTGGAGCGGTTTTTCCGAAAATCATGCCCTCGGGCTTGACCCGAGGGATCATGCGCAAACAAAAAAGCTAAAGCGCGATGATGCTTCATCGTCAAATCATCGCGCCTCAGCGTCAGCTAACCGGTGCCGATGCGGCCTTCGCCTTGCGTTCGCGCAACACGAAATAAAGGTTGCGCAGATAGACAAAGAGGCCGAACGCCTGGCCGGCGATGAACACCGCGTCGCGGCGGTTGAGCGCGTAGATCAAAAGCAGCAGGCCGCCGATGACCGAGAAATACCAGAAGCCCACCGGAATGACGCTGCGGCCGACGCGCTCGGACGCGATCCATTGCACCAGAAAGCGCGCCGTAAACATGGCCTGCGCGAGGAAGCCCAGGAGCAGCCACCAATCGGCGCGTTTGACAAAGACGTCGATCAGATAGCCGCCAACGGCGTGAGACAGATTAACGAGCACGGGTTACCTCCTCATCACGCGGCACGCGCTTTCTGCGCCGGATCAGCCACCAGACGCCGAAAAGATCCAGAATGCCGACCCACAGCCGATCCCAGAGTCCGTAATTGGAGACGCCATGACGGCGCGGCCGGTCGACCACGTCGACATAAGCGACCTCATATCCTTCGCGACGGACGAGCGCCGGAAGAAACCGATGCAGACCGTCGAAATAAGGCAGGGCCAAGAACACATCACGACGGAACGCTTTGAGGCCGCATCCGGTATCGCGCGTGCCGTCCTTGAGCACGGCGCCGCGAACCGCGTTGGCGATGCGCGACTGCATTCGCTTAAAGCCGCTCGCCTTGCGGCCGACACGCTGGCCGGCGACCAGCGCTGTGTGTGATGTGCTCTTGTCCAGAGCGGCAACGAGCGCGGGAATGAACGCTGGATTGTTCTGGCCGTCGCCGTCAAGCGTGACGACCACGGGTGCGCGGGCATGCGCCACGCCCGTGCGCACCGCCGCCGACTGGCCGCAGGATTGCTGATGACGGATCTGCCGCAGCCAGGGGCGCTCCGCCATCAGGGCGAGCAATTCCGCCTGCGTGGCGTCGGTCGAGCCGTCATTGACGTAGACGATTTCGAAGGCGCGGCCGGTCAAGGCGGCTTCGATTTCGGCAATCAGCGGCGCAACGTTTCCCGCTTCGTTGCGCACCGGCACGACGACGGAAACTGCAGGACCGTCGCGCTCCGTCTGCTCCGCCCCGTTCTGCACCATGGTGGAGGCTTCTATAGCGCATCCGGGCGCGGTTCAATCTGGCAGAAATATAATTATTTCAAATATTTGTGGGTGAATGGCCGAACCCCACATCATGCAGGGCAGCTTTAATCCGCCGCCACGATGGCCCCGGATAGGCCGCAAGGTCGCGGGTGCGAAAAACCAGGCGCCGCGCCGCGAACCAGCGCCGGACCAGGCACGCTCCGCCGACCCCCACCAATGCGCCGGCAATGACATCGCTCGGATGATGCGCCAGAACGAACACGCGGCTCGACATGATGGCGACGGCATAGAGCCACATCACCCAGCGGGTGCTGGGCCAGATCGCCCCGATCGCCAGCGCCGCGGAGGCCGCTGTCGTGGAATGGCCCGACGGCATGCTCGCCCATGCCGGATCCCAGATGAATGGCTTGTACGCGAACGGATTATCGTGGGCGGCGATGAAAGGGCGAGCGCGGCCGATCAGGCGCTTGACGATGGCCACGAACAGGCCCGGCACGCCGACCGCCAAAAATAAAAAGCCGAAACGCGCCGCGAGCGCGAGCAACACGGACTGGGTCATCCGCGACAGCGCCGGTGAAATGATTGCCGCGAGAGCGAGCGTGACAATGCCGAAGGGAACGAGGAACCACCCTGACAAGCCGAAATTCGTGATCTCCTCGAACGGGGCTTTAAACCAGGACGGTGCGTGAAGCGACCATTCGCTCGCCGCGACATCGACCTTGAACATCGCGACCACGACGATCGCCAGCGTCGCGACGGTCGCTGCGATTGCGGGAACGTGCGGGCGCAAGACGCTCGCGCGCGGCACCGGGGCAAGAATGCGAAGCCACTTTTCCAGATTCTGCAATGCGGTCTTGAGCAGCGCGTGCCGCCACCGCGCCCAGGTCTCGGGACGCGCCGGTTGCATTGAATGGGTCTGCTTGGGCGGGACCAGCATCATGCTCACCGCGCGTCCGCCGATGCGAACACCGACACATCGATGCGCCGCCCATTGGTGAGATTGAAGCCGTTGACGCGCGGCCCTGCCGTATAGTGCAGGCCGATAGAAGCGGCGCGCGACGCGAAGGCGCGCTGCTGCTGCGCTTCGACGAATGCGAAACGGCAGTTGCCGCCATGCAGAAAATCGGCCGCGCCGGACGCGTCAGTCAGGCGCGTGGCCGTTCCGGCAAGAAACACCAGGCTCGGCTCCTGATAGCCGGCGCTGGCGGCACGCGGATGCGGGCAAGATGCGCTATGCAAGATCTCGGAAAATGCGACACTCGGAAATGCAGGCTTAAGCGAAGGCAGGATGACGGCGTAAATGCCGATCGCGAGCAGGATCGCAGCCGCCACGGCCCGCAACAACGAGCGCTCCGCGCCGTCATCGTCATAGAGACGCCAGGCGCATAAGCCGCAGACGATCGCGGCGGCGAGGAACGGCCACGCCAATAATTCAAGATTGCGGTCGATGATGATCGCCAGAACGACGGCGACGATGCTGAAAGCGCTCGGAACGATGAACCACCACATTGCCGCGCGCCTGAGCCAAGGCCGTTTCGACAGGAGATCTTTCCCGATTACAGACGCGACAAGAATGGCGATGGCCGGATAGAGCGGCAGCACGTAATGCGGCAATTTCGTCGGCACCAGTTCGAACACGATCCACGACGGAATGAGCCAAGCCAGCAGGAAGCGCATTGCGGGTTCGCGGCGTGCCGACCAGATCGCCGGCACCGCCGGCATGGCCAAAGCCGATCCGGGAAAGAACGTTACAAAGAAGAGAAGAACGTAGAGCCCCGGCGGCGCGCCATGGCTTTCCTGACCGCCGCCGATCTTGGACAGCATGTCATGGCCCACGGAATCGACCAGGAAGGAATTGCCGGCGCGCAGATAGATCGCGACGAACCAGGGCAAGACCAGAAGAATGAGCCAGCCGATTCCGGCGAGCGGACGCAGCGCCTTGAGCCAGCGCGCCGAGCGATCGAGGATCGAAAGCGCCACAGCGGCAAGGCCCGCCACCAGGACAATCAACGGGCCTTTGTCGAGAATGCTGGCCGCAGCCGCCGTCCAAAACAGCGCCGGCAAAGTCCAGTGCAGTTTCGCGGCGCCGTTCTCTTCACGCGGCCGCAAATACGCACGCGCCAGCACGCCCATGCCGATCACGATCGTGCACAGCAAGACCGCATCGGTCTTGGCCAACCGTGCTTCCACGCCGAGCAGGACTGCGCTCGCCATCATCAGCGCGGCGACGACCGCGCCGCGCCGGCTCAACAGTGCGAGCGCGCACCAATAGGTCGCCAGCACCGCGCCGATGGCTCCGAGCAGCGAGGGAATGCGATAGAGCCAAATGGTCGTCGTGGCGTTGCGCATGCCGAGCGTCGCGGCGGCGTTCACCACGCCGGCCTGCAGCCAATAGATGCCGATCGGTTTGCGGTAGCGCACGTCGTCCTGATAGCGGATGTCGACGTAATTGCCCGTCTCGATCATTTGCTTGGTGGCTTGGGCGAAATAGGCCTCGTCGCGATCGACCGGCGGAATTTGAAAAAAGCCGGGCAGGAAGGCGGCGAGCGAAATGAGCACGAGCAGTGCCGCGGCCCGCCGGTGCGAACTCACGGCAAAATCGAGCAGCGCCGAAAGCCCGTTGGCCGGCCAAAAACTCCGCGATGCCGCACTGCTGGTCGTGGTCATGGAAAGCCGGAACCCGAAAAAGTGGCCGGACAATAGTGAAAATACCGCGACGGGAAAAGCGCCGCTGCAACATGCGCGCCTTTGACGGCAATCACGCGATTAATGGCCTGTTTCCAGCACGTTTGCCGCCCTTTGCGCGGGGGCAGCCGGAACGATTGCGCTCACGCGGCGCACCAAAAGCCCGGCCGATCCGCCATCGTCGATGCGCACCACGACGCTGTCGGTCGCGCCGGCGGCGTCCACGACGGTGACCCGGGAGAAACCAGGACCATCGGGCGTAAAGAAGACGGTGCCCCGATCTTCCGGCAGCACTGGATGGCCGTTAACGAAGACGGTCAGTGGCGCAACCGCGCCGGTGATTTTGAGCGGGATTGGATCAGGCTTGCCATCCGTCGTCGATAAATCGAGGCGGGCGCCGTCGGGCGGAAAGAGAATATGCAGGGACGCCTGCGCGTTCCCGCCCGCAAGCGGCGCCGGGGCAAAATGGCGAAGCGGCAGCGGCAGCCTCGCGGTCGACGCGAACAGGACGCCCGCGGGCGGTGGCGGCAGTGCCGTCACAGGGCCGATACGGCCGAACGCGTCGAACAGGATCGGCGCCGCCGCCTCGCGGCCAATCAGGCCCGGCACCGGTGCGCCATCGGGCCGGCCGACCCAGACGCCGATCGTGTGCCTGCCGTCGAAGCCCACCGACCAGGCATCGCGATAGCCGTAGCTGGTTCCGGTTTTGAACGCGATGCGCCCCGGCACGCCGTTTTCCGGCGGCGGCGAGCCGCGCAGCACGTCGCCGACATACCAAGCTGCGACGGCGCTCATCAGGCGGCGCGCTTGCGGGGCCGGCGCATCCAACCGCTCGCGCAGCGGCAACACCATGCCGAGCTGGGCAATGCCCGCGTACAGCATCACCAGATCGGAGAGCTTCGTTCCGACGCCGCCGAGGCCGATGGCCAAGCCGGGCGCTTGCCCCTGCGGCAGCACTAGCGGAGCGCCCGCCTGCTCGAGCCGCGCCGACAGCCGGCTCGCGCCGACGCGGTCGAGAATGGCAATCGCGGGCATGTTAAGCGATTGCTGCAACGCGTCGCGTACAGTGACCGTGCCGGCGAAGCTGTAATTGAAGTTGCGCGGCTCGTAATTGCCATACCGTTGCGGCCGGTCGTCGATCAGCGTCTGCGGATGGATGAAGCCGTCCTCGAAGCCGATGCCATAGATAAAGGGCTTGAGCGTCGAACCCGGGGACCGCAGCGCCTCCGTCATGTCCACTTCGCCGGCCCGGCGTTCGTCGAAATAGGCGGGCGAGCCGACATGCGCCAACACCTGGCCGGTCGCGTTATCGACAACGAAGATGGCGAGCGAGACCGCGGGGTCGAGCGATTGCCGCAGCGTGCGCACGCGTTCGCGCGCCAGCTCCTCGAGGTTCTTTTGCAGATCGGCGTCGATGGTGAGCGCGATCGCCTCGGCGGCGGGGTCCTTGGCAATGGCCCGGTCGGCGGCGTGAGCCGCCAGCAAAGGCATCGGGCGCCGCACCAGCGGCATGCGCTCGGCCTTGGCGAACGCGATCTCGTCGGCGGGCACGTGATCGGCGGCGGCGTAACGGTCGAGCACCCGGTTTCTGGCGATGCGCGCCGCTTGCGGGAAGCGGTCCGGTCGCCGCAGCTCCGGCGATTGCGGCAAGGCCACGAGCAATGCCGCCTGGCCAAGGGTGAGCGAGCGCGGTTCTTTGCCGAAATAGGCGAGCGAGGCCGCGCGGATGCCTTCGATGTTTCCGCCGTAGGGCGCCAGTTCCAGATACAGCGACAGGATCTGATCCTTGGTGAGTACGCGCTCGATTTCGATGGCACGCACGATCTGGCGCATTTTTGCCGCGAATGAGCGGCGGCTGCGCGGCTCCAACAACCGCGCCACCTGCATGGTCAGCGTCGAGCCGCCGGAGTGAATGCGGCCGCTGGTGACGAGCTGAAAGGCAGCGCGCATCAGCGCCAGCGGATCGACACCATGATGCTGGCGAAAGCGCTTGTCTTCATAGGCAAACAGCGCGTCGAAGAAACGCGGATCAACGTCGGCGACCTTGGCCGGCAGCCGCCAGCGTCCCTCCTTGGTCGCATAGGCGCGCAGCAAATGACCGTTGCGATCGAGCACGACGCGGGAGAATTCGAGATTTTGCCCGAGCGGCGGTGGGCCCAGCGCGACGACCCACCAGGCCGCGGCGGTCAACGACACCACGCAAACGAACGCAACGGCGATGAGGACGAGGCGCGTTCGCGTCCGTGTCACGGTCCGCATCATGGCGCGGGGCAAAGCGGCACAATAATCGAGCGTCGCGGCCAGGCGCCGCATCGCTCCGCTGCGCTCACAATGGCCGCTGTCGCTCATTTCGCCGCCGTAACTTCGACGCTCTCAGTGCCGGTGCGGCCGAAGCGGTCCGGCCGGTACATGTCCTCGACGCTCGCCTGCGGCCGCACGTAGGTGCCGGGCGAAACCGCACGCACCACATAGGCCACGGTGAAGATCGCCGGGTCGCCGCTCTTGCGGTCGAACGCCGCGGTGAAACGGTCGTCGCGGAATTCGGTGTTGATCGGCTCGATGGCGTCGGTGATCCACGGCAGCGTGCCGGTATCGCCCGACGAGACGAGATGCGGATTGTCGATCTCGAATCCGGCCGGCAAATAGTCGGAGACAATGACGCGGCCGAATTGCGGCTGCGCCTCGGTGATTTTCAGCACCACGACAAGCTGGGTGTTTTGCTTGACGTGTGAGGCATCGACCGCGTCGCCGTCCATCGTGTAGGTCCCGCGCTCGATCTTAAATCCCTGCTCGGTTGCCGGCTCGGGCGTGACCGGCGCACCGCTGACGGTGACGACGGCTTTCACATCGCCGTCGCCGGTATTTGTGATCTGCAAGGCTTGCTGGAGATCGCCGGCGGCAATAGTGCGATAAAGCGGTCGATTGACCGCCTGCCCGCCGACGTTGAGCGACACATTGCCGGAATCCTTGGCAATGGCGGCAGACGCCAGCAGCAGCCAGGCGTCCTCCTGCGTCGAGGTCGGCCGCAGCGTGGCGCGGGCGGCATCGACACGTTGCTCCGCCGTCTGAATGGTCGCCGTACCGGCATCGGACTCCGCCGCCAGCGTGAGCACGGCGGCGGCATCGCGCAGCGTCGAGCCGTAATCCTCGCGGTCGGCGGGATCGGCGGCAGGCTGGCCGAAGTCGGCAAGCGCAGCGGTAAAGACGCGCTCGGCGCGGACGCGATCCCCGGCAAAGGCGAGCGCAGCGGCAAGCTGCGCTTTCGCGATCGGCGTCTTCAGCGCGTCGAGCTTGGCGTCGGCGAGATAGCGCAGATCGCCGATCGGCGCCATGCCGTTGCGCGCCAGCACGTAGAGCGCATAAGCGAGATCGGTGCCGCCGTTCTTGCCTGGATCGGACAGATCAGAGGAGGCATTGCGCAGCCGGTCGAGCGCAAGCCGGAAGGCGGTGTCGGGTACGGCGAATTTGTGCTCGCGCGCGCGGGTGAGGAAGTCGGTGACGTAGGAGTCGAGCCAGAGGTCGTCGCCGCCGACACTCCACAGGCCAAACGAACCGGTCGAGTCCTGCCGCGTCAGCAGCGCCTCAACGGCGTTGCGGATGCGTTTCTGGGTGTCGGCATCGAGCGCCGCATGCGCCTGGGTGGCGAGATCGCTGACGTATAGCAACGGCAATGCGCGGCTCGTGATCTGCTCGGAGCAGCGGAACGGGTAGCGCGCCAGCTCGGCAAGAAGCGTAGCCGCATCGAGCGCGGTCGACGAGCCTACCGAGATCGAGACCGAGCCGGTGCCCGGAACGAGATCGGCGAACATGGCGCTCGACAGCGTCAGCGATTGGCCCTTGGCCAGCGTCTGCACCGTGCGCCGCGACAGAATTTGCGCCGGCGTCCGCACCGTCAGCGTGTAGCTGCGGTCGAGCGCGAAGCCGGAGGGACCGCTGACGCTCACCCGGATGGTGCCATTGCCGGCCGCCTCCGCGACCACGGGAATGGCCACTGCCCCGCGCTCCTTGGCGCGCAAGGTCAGCTTTTGCGTGGCGCCGGCGCCGACCAAAACGGCATCGGTCGCCGATACGGTGAGCGTGTAATCGCCCGCCTGCCCTTCGACATTGTCGAGATCGAGATGCACGGTCGAGCGATCGCCGGGCAGGAGAGTCCGCGGCAATGTCGCGCTCAGCACCACAGGATCGCGCACGATGACGTCGGCGCTGGAATGGCCGATCTTGTCCTTGCTCCAGGCCACCGTCATCACCCGCAGCGTGCCTTCGAAATCCGGCACATCGAACGATACTTGCGCGGTGCCGTCAGCGCCGACGGTAACGATGCCCGAATAGAAGGCAATCGGCGGGCCGGTGGGCGGGCTTGCCTGCAGCGTCGCGCCTTCATCGCCTCCGGTATGAATCTGGCCGCGAACGCCCTGCATACCGTCGATCAATTGACCGTAGAGATCGCGGATGTCGGCGGAGAGCGCACGCTGCCCCAGATAATAATCGTCGGGCGAAGGCGGCTTGTAGTTGGTCAGATTGAGAATGCCGACATCGACCGCAGCGACCACGATGCGCGCCTCGTCGCCGGCAGCGAGCCCGTTCACCTTGACGGGAATGCGCAAGGTCGTGTTGGGCCGTAAGAGCGGCGGCGTTTGCATGTCGAGAGTCAGCGTCCTGGCAGCCTTATCGATGGAGAACCATTGCACGCCGATGGCGCGGCCGGGCATGCGCTGCGCCGGCGCATCGAGCGGCCGCCGCAGCGTCGCCACCAGATAAGCGCCGGTCCCCCAATCGCGGCCGACCTGCACTTTGACTTCGGCGATGCCGGCTTTGACGTCGGTGCTCTGGGTCGCCAGCAGTTTGTCGCCAACGACATTGATAGTGAGGCGGCCGGCGCTGCGCGCGGTGACCGCGACCGTCATGGTGTCGCCCGGCTTGTATTCGGGCTTGTCGAGCGCGACCTGCAGCATGTCGGGCGTGTCGGCGCTCGCTTCGACATACCAGCCGGCATCGAAGTCGACCGAAGTCACCGGTCCGTTCGGATCCGAGGTCGCGACCTGCAGCCGGTAGCGGCCGAAATGAACCGGCTGCGATATCTCGGCCGGCTTGTCTGCTGCGGTATCGATGGTTCCGTCGGCGACGCGCGTCGTCGTCTTCACCGGCTCGAAATTCCACTGCCCGTCGCGCTTGTAGAACTGATAGTGCGTGTCGATGCTCAAAAGCTCGTAGCGCAGGCCCTTTTGCGCGACCGTCTTGCCGTCAGGCGCCGCCACCACGACGTCGAACGTCGCATTGGCACCGTCGGCGAGCGAGCGGCCGGAGAACAGCGGCTTGACGCCGATCATGTTGCCGCTCGGCGCCACCGGCAAAACGAGCGTGTGTTCGACGGCGCGGCCGCCGGGTTCGGCCATGCGCACGGCAATCTGCGCCTGCAGCGGATGCGTGCTCGGCGGCAGCTTGTCGAGATTGACGGAGAATTTCGCGTTCCCAGCTTTGTCCGTCGACGGCAAGTTATCGAGCGTCTGCTGCACGGGTTCGATCTGCTCGTCGGCCAACCCGAACTGATAGCCGGGCAATCCGGCGCGCTCATCCGCCGCCGAAATCGTCACATTGCCTTCGAGGTCGAGACCGGCGGCGGGGGCTCCATAGAGGAAGCGCCCGGCGACGTCGATTTCGGCAGGATTGTCCTGCGAAATGCTCTTCGCCGGCGTGGTCAGATCAAAAGCAATCCGGTCGGGCACGTAATCTTCGACCAAAAACGTGGTCTCGCCGACCGGCGGCCGCTTCGGATCGGTGAAAGCCTGCACGTGCCAGGTTCCGCTCGGCGCCGAACCCGGCAGCGCCACGGACAATACATGGCCGCCAACGCCTTGATCGGGGATGGCGGTACGGCTGAATTCGACTCCATCGGGCCGCTGCACCACCATGGTGAGTGGCACGCCCAAAGCGGCCGCGCCCTGTGGATCGCGCAGCAACGCGGTGATGTGGGCGGTTTCGCCGGAGCGGTAGACGCCGCGCTCGGCATAGACAAACGCGTCGAGTCCATTCGGCGCCGGACGGCCGCCAACGCCGCGGTCGGTGAGGTCGAACGCGGGCGCTTTCAAATTCAGGAACGCATAGTCGCCGGTCGGATCCACCGCGGCGAGCAGCGCGGGGGCGGAGCCGCCCTCCCCGCTCGCCAAGCCCGCCTCGAACACCACTTGTCCATCGGCGTCGGTGCGGCGGGTTGCCAGCACCTCGTTGCCGCGCGAGACGAGCCGCACCTCGATGCCGGCTTTGGGCTGTGTCGTCGCCAGCGAGTTGACGAAGACGTGGATGCCGTCGTTGCCGGAAAATGCCGTCAGCCCGAGATCGGAGACGATGAACCACTGCGTGGCGAGCGAATCGAAGTTGTTGCTGAGGTTTTTCAGTTCGTCCGGCTGCGCCACCATCACATAGACGCCGGGCTGGAGCTTGCCCAACGCCTGATCGACCGGAAACGCCGTGGTGACTTCCTGGTTAAGCGGCGATTTATCGATGCTCAGCTCGCCGCTCCACACCGCGAGGCCGCGCGATTTTTTCAACTGGCCGATATCGTCCTTGGACAGCGCGGTCTGAAAATCGCCGTTGCCGTAGCCGACCCCTTCGATCTCATCGATCAGATTGCGATCGCTGATCCGATAGATGTCGACCGCCACGGCGCGGGTGTTGACGCTGATGAGCGGAATGCCGCTCTGGCCGGTGCGCGGCAGCACGTAGCCGGTGGTGGAGAAACGCACCGCCGGCGCCCGGTCGCGGACATAGATGGAGAAATCCGCCGTCTTTAACAGCGTCTCATGCACCACCGACGGCAGTCCGGCGCGCAAGGTGACAGTGTAGCTCTGCCCATGCTGCAAGCCCTCGACGCAGAGTTGTTTGTCGGTCACCGAAAGCGCGGGCTTGTCGGTGCCGGACAGCGCGACGAAAGGCGCAAAATCGGTGCGCGCGGGCAAGGCTTCGGAAAACTGGAAGCAGGCGCGCGGCGACGCCGTATCGGCATCGATCGTATAATCGAGAACGCGGAAGCCGTGATCCGCGCGCAAGCGCTCGTACTGCGCGCGCACGTCGGCGACTTCGTTGAGCTCAAGCGAGAGCCGCAGCGCATCGAGCGCCGGCCGCCATATCTGCCGCTGGGCCAAAACCGCACCGAGCTGGGCCAGGCTGTCGGCCTCGAGGTTATGGTCGCTGGCACGCTGATAGGCGATGTAGGCGGCGGCCGAGGCCCGCTCCAAGAGCTGCGCGCGCTCATCGTCGTTGGCCGGCTGGATTTCCACGATGGTGCGCGAAAGCCGCAGCCAGGTGGCGGCATCGTCCGGCGCCGCCGCAACGATCTCGCCGAGCACTTCCATGCCGGTGCGGAAATCGTTCTTGGCAAAGGCGGCGTCGGCATCCTTGCGCAGCTGCGCAATCGGCTCATTCGACGGGCCGGCATCGGCCTTGATCTGCGCTTCGAGCGCGATAGCGCTCTGGTTCAGGTCGCTGTTCTGAAATGGCTTGCTGGCGGCTTGCGCCGAAAGACATGCGGCGGCCATGCAAAAAGCCGCCGCCGCTGCCACGAGCGTGGCGCGCACGGGCGCAATTATCGGCGCAATCATTGGTAAGCTCCTTCCAGGGGCCTGGAATCTGGATTAGGTGCGACCAGTTGAAGCAGGAATCGTGTCGAGGTCGTGACGGAACGGACGCTGGCGCAACGATTTCGGCGCCGCTTGTTCGCCAGCGAAATGGCGATGTTTCCATCCGACGGCGCGGTGAATGCCGGCACCGCAATTCGCCAATTTACCGGGCCAATTTACCCGGCGTTGTGACCTGAAATTCTATATGATGGCATGACGGCCGCTGCCGGCCCCGTAGCTCAACTGGATAGAGCAGCGGATTTCTAATCCGCAGGTTGGAGGTTCAAGCCCTCCCGGGGTCGCCACCACGCGCTGTGCGTCCGTCGCCACTTTCCGCGTCACCACCTTCTGCGTCACTCCGCCGCCCGTGATGCGACACCAAATCACGGCGCTTTCACATCACGCGCGCGCTTTTCTTAGCACGCGTTCGTTTCACACATGGGGGCGACCATGGAGGACGACGACAATGTCCACCGATATGGTTGCCGATGCGGCGCTCTGGGCTCTTTTCGCAGCAGCAATCGCGTTCCTCTATCTTGGTTGCCGGATGACCAAGCCAAAGCCGAAGGTCGTCCAGCAAATTAGCAGCGAAGGCAGGCTGGACCGCGCGGCTTAAATCTTCAGCCGCTGAGTTTGCCCACGATTCATTGACCTGGTTTGGTCTGCCGACCCTCGGGGCGGCGGCGCGGTTTGGCTGTTGAATTGACAGAGCTCAGATAGATCAACCGGCCATCCGACCACCGTCGGCGCTCGTGACCGAGCTCGTTCAAATCTGAAGCGCTGCCGAAATTCCTCCTCGCGCGCTCCAGCCGGGGGCTTGGCCGACCGCTCGTTATCTCCCTAGCCCGGTTGTCGAGATCGGGGTATATTTTGTCGCAGCCGACATAACGAAAAAACATGCGGCAGCCCATGAGGGAGGAAAAACGATGATGAAGTCACATTCGATGCGAATGCGGCCGACCCGCCGGCACGTCCTGAAGGCCGCGGCGCTCGGTTCAGTCAGCGCGGTCGCCGCCCCCTATGTGCGGACCAGCTACGCCGCCGGAACGCTGTCGCTCGGCGTGTGGGACCATTGGGTGCCCGGCGCCAACAAGACGCTGACCGCGCTTTGCAACGAGTGGGGCGCCAAGAACCACGTCGAAGTGAAGATCGACTACATCACCTCGCAGGGTGAAAAGGACAAGCTCACCGCGGCGGCGGAGGCGCAGGCCGGCACCGGCCACGACATCATGTCCCACCGCGACTGGAACATCCGCATTCATGCCGATGTGCTGGAGCCGCTCGACGACGTGGTGGCGGCGCTGATCAGGCAATACGGCACGATCAGCCCGGTTGCCGAATATTTGGCGAAGATCAAGGGCACCTGGCGCGGCGTGCCGACCACGGTGGGCAGCCAGGTCAAACCGTGCTGCTCGCGCTTCGATCTCTACAGCCAGCACGCCGGCATCGACGTGCGCGACCTCTTCCCCGCCGACGCGTCGAAATGGGAGACGTCGAAGACCGACACCTGGAACTGGGACACCTATCTGACCTCGGCGCAGAAGCTCTACAAAGCCGGCTTTCCGGTCGGATTGCCGATGGGGCAATCGAGCGATTCGGTTGACTGGGTGGGCGCGCTGTTCAATTCGTACGGCGTGGTCATGGTCGACGCCCAGGACAACATCAAGATCGACTCCGACCAAACCCGCGCCGCGCTCGAATATCTCAAAAAGCTCATGGCGGTGAATCCGCCGGAGGTTTACGCCTGGGACGACGCCGGCAACAATCGCTGGCTCATTTCCGGCAAGGGCTCGAGCATCATGAATCCGCCGAGCGCCTGGGCGGTGGCCAAGCGCGACAATCCGAAAGTGGCGGAGAATTGCTGGACCCATCCGATGCCGAAGGGAGCGAAGGGCCGCTTTGTCGGTCAGCT
>JASHVN010000573.1 GCA_030044555.1 Xanthobacteraceae bacterium
ATTCGGGTGACGCGGCCGTTGCCGTCGAGGAGCGGGTGAATCCACTGCCGGCGTCATGTATTTTGAAAGGATCTTCGGACCGCTCCAGTGTCTCTTGCCGACTACCCGATCGAATGAACAGATCAAAGCTTCGCGTTTTACACTTTCGTGTCGCTGATGTCCGCTAATAACCCTTCTCTGCCCTGGCGCGCAGACGCAATGCACCGCGAAGACGGCATCGTCCGTTTAGGTACGCTCACCTTACTTAGTCGAAGCGATGGCGCGGCGCGGAGAGCACTGATCGGAGCAATGGGCGATATGCTGATAGTCTTGGCTTGCTGGCGCAATTAGTGCCCGTGACCCCTTGCGCTCGTGTAGCTACGGTTCGAAGAGAATTGAATGACCGACCCGGAATGCACCGTCGGTCTGATGCGCAATGACTAGTCGATCTAAGACGAGACGCTGTGCCGCCGTCCGGCTGGCGAACTCTGTCATCAGCCACTTCAGCGTTTGCGCGCGGTCGCCGTCGACCAATGGTCCAGTGAGGGTCATATGAAACCGGAAATCATCAAAGACGTAAGGGTAGCCCCAACGATCGAGGTTGATGATCTGTTCGTCGCTCAATGGCGCCGCAATGCGACGGGCGCGCTCCTGTCCGTTCATCGGCGCTCGGAAGTGGTCGAACTGGTGCACGCAAGCGCCCGCTAGTTGATCCAGTGGCGAGCAGGGTGCGACAGGCACCAGGGCAATGAAGGAACCGAGCGATCGAACCTCCAAGGGCCCCACGTTTATTCGTCTATGTGACTTAGCGAACGCGTCGACTGCTTTCTCCAGATCGCTGGTCGCAGCACCTGGTGCTAATCGAAACGGCGGCTTCAGCGTGGCATGGAAGCCGTAGGTGCGTGGCTCACGGATTTTGCCGGGCCAATCGGGGGCGGCACTACCAATGAACGATGTGTCATTGCCGGTGTAAATGTCATAGCCGAGCACCGAGGCGCCAAAGCGATACAGCTCCGTTTCCGGGCCAGGAACAAAATAGATTGCGTAGCGCGGATCGGATGTGTTCGCTCTCATCGGAAGCGTCAGTGCAGTCGTCGCGCTTCAGTCAAATGCACGAGCTCACCCGCGGCGATGGTGGCGATCACGGCGGGGTGGTGGAAATCTGTGGCGTCAACCAGGATCACGTCGGCGCGGCACCCGGATTCCAAGCGACCGCGGTCGCCAAGCGCCGCGGCGCGCGCCGGCTGCTCCGCGACGTAGTTCCAGGCGAGTGCGAGCGGGGCAACGCCGTCTGCCGCTAACCGAAACGCTGCAAGCAACGGCGCCGGATAGTAATAATCTGATGCCAGAATGGTGCAGAGACCGCGGCTGATCATATCGGCTGCCTTGACCCAACCAACATGGCTGCCGCCTCGGACGACGTTCGGAGCGCCGAGGACGATATCGTCGCCAGCAGCACGGGCGGCCTCGGCAGTACTTTCAGTAACAGGGAATTCGGCGACGTGACAACCCAGCGCTCGGAACGTGCTGCGCCGTTCGGGATTAGCGTCATCGTGCGACAGCATTGGTACCCCGCTCTGACGCGCTTGGGCGGCCAGGCGCGCAGTGCTATGCGGTACCTCATCGGCGCGCGCCCGCAAACGCTCAATCAACTCCCCGAAGTGCTCCACCGAAAGGCCAGCCCTTCCGGCCATTTCCGCGAGCTTACGCGTCCGCGGCGGGGTATCCGGTCCGGGCATGTGATCGTTGAAACCAAGCATGTCGACGCGGCGCGCCGATATCCAGTCGGCAATTTCCGCTTCCGCGTCGAGATTGTACGCTTCGTAGCGTAGATGCAAACGCGTATCTGCGGCAAGACTTGGACGCAGCGCTTCAAGCGCATCAAGAATCGCGCGCGCATTGTCAATGCCGCGCAAGCCCGGCTCCCACGAGGCAGTGACTCCGTGGTAGACGGTCGTAATGCCGTTGGCGACTGCTTGCCGATCGCTGTCCTTGAGCCCTATGGGAGCGGCAAAATCCACGCCAGGCCGCGGCATGAGCTGACGTTCGAACGCATCGCCATGAATGTCGACGATCCCAGGCAGCACAACAAGGCCCTGCGCATCGAGACAACGGCCTGGACCCGCCTCAGCACCGACCGCCGCGACATAGCCATCATAGAGGTCGACCGCGGCGTCCACCAGCAAACCGCCAGTGAGGACTTGGCCTCCAAAGATGCGCAGTTTTCTACTCATGACAGTGCGGCCGCGACAAACGTCGACGTGTCTGTGCGCGCTTCATATTTTTCCAGAAACTGCTCAGCAGACAGCGCTCGGAAATCCGCTAAAGCGGCGTGCAGGTTTTCGTGTGTCCAATCCCACCAGGCGAGCGCCAGCATTCGCTCCGCGACTCCGTCCGCAAATCGCTGACGGATTGGCCGCGCTGGATTGCCAACGACGATTGCATACGCCGCCACATCCCTGGTCACGACGCTGCCGGCCCCGACGACGGCGCCAGTGCCAATGGTTCGGCCCGGCAACACGATGGCGCCGTGCCCAATCCAAACGTCGTGACCGATCGTGACCTGATGGTTGCGCCTCCAGGTGAAAAAGTCCGCCTCGTCGCTGGCGCCATCAAAATATGCGCTGGCCCGGTAAGTGAAGTGCGCCTGGCTTGCCCGCTCCATGGGATGATTGCCGGGATTGATCCGGGTCATCGCGGCGATCGACGTAAATTTGCCGACGCTGGTATAGGCGATGTCGCTGTCGTTGACCACGTATGAGTAGTCCCCGAGTGTGACTTCCAACAGCTTAGTTCGCGCGCCGACTTCCGTGTAGGCGCCGAGAGAGCTGCTGGTGACCGCGGCGGATGGATCGATCAGAGTTGTTGTTGAAAGCTTCTTACCAGTCATGTTCTTACCAGCCAGGTTCTCACCAAGCATGGCCCCTTGAGCATCTCAACGGCGACATCGCGATGACGTGCCTGTGACAACCGTCAGCTTTCAACGACAAGTGCGACACGGTCTGCGGCGAACCGCCCACACGTGGTCAGAACCGGCATGCCGTCGGCGGTCACGTCGACGCTATCTACTACGAGAACAGGCCTATGGACGGACAGTCGCAAACGCGCTGCGTCGCTGGCGTCGGTGAATCCCGCGGTGACGCGCGTCCATTGGCGTCGGTAGCCGTCGATGCCGTAATGATTCAACACCTTGGTGATCGAGCGCGCGCTACGGAACAACTTGGCTGCATCGCGAAAACGTTGAGCACACAACCAAGTGGTGGCGACCGACACTGGCACACGATCGGCCGCCCGAACGATCTCGAGACGGATCACGGGGGCTTCGGGCGGCAACCCGAGCCGGCGGGCAATCTCTTCGCTTGCGGGCTCGACGCGATGGCTTAGCAGCCGCCCTTGCGCGTCATGTCCCGCCGCAGTGACGATCTCAGAGAAGCGGGTGCGGGCACCGATCCGGTAATCGAGTTTGCCGGTCTTTACATAGGTCCCACTGCCGCGTTCACTCCGAACCATTCCTCGCGCGGCAAGTTCAGCGAGAGCGCGCCTCACGGTGTGGCGGTTGACCCCATAATTTTCGGCAATTTCGGTTTCAGCGGGGAGCCGGGTTCCGTTTTGGTATTTACCGACGAGGATCATCTGCTCGTAGTCGTCCGAGATACGGCGCCATAGGGTGATACCGCGGGCGAGCAGTTGATCCTTCGTCCGATCCTTCGTCGAAGTATTGCGTGGCGTTCTTGTGAGCACGGGTCAGATGGTCATCATTGCGTCACACGATGCGTTCTAGATGTTGTCTAGTGGACTAGACAACTTTGCGCAAGCGTCATATTGCAATGGAACTATGATGCAGTTGAACGAAGACTTGGTCGCTGGCCGGCGCGCGGCGATGAAGATTTTGGCGAATTCGGATGCGAGCAGCATCGAACGTGGACTTGTTGCTGCCGATTGCGACGCTCGGTTTGTCGATTTGCGCGCGCCCGAAGTCGGCTTGGTCATGTTGCGCGGGCGCATCGGAGGCAACGGCGCGCCGTTTAATGTCGGAGAGGCCACCGTGACGCGCGCAGCCGTACAGCTCGCTTCCGGAGAGCAAGGCCATGCCTACGTTTTGGGCCGCGACACTAAAAAAGCGCGGCTCGCCGCGCTCTGTGACGCCCTCTGGCAGGCAAAAGCATCGCGGGACAGCATCGAACGCCACGTGCTCGCGCCATTGCGCGCTGCGCTGGAGCTGCGGCTGCAACAGGGGCGCGAACGCACGGCCGCGACCAAAGTCGATTTCTTCACGCTGGTGCGCGGCGAGGATGAACAATGATCGAGGCGGCGCTGGTCATTGACAATCAGGCAACGTTCCGCGCGCTCATGGATTGCATGGCGCGCCCCGGCGAGATCAAAACACTCGGTTGCGCCGACGCGCCGCCGCCGCTGATGGCCGGGACAGCGGCGATTATGCGCGGCCTAGCCGACTATGAAACGCCGGTATGGCTCGATGGCACGCTTGCGAATCCGGCCGTTGCCGAATGGATCAGGTTTCAGACCGGTGCGCCGGTGGTGACCGATCCACAGCGGGCAGCGTTCGCGCTCGTCGGCAGTGGCGCCGTTCTCCCGGACTTTGCCGCCTTTTCGCCCGGCAGCCAGGATTATCCCGACCGGTCGGCCACGTTGATCGTTCAGGTAGAGCGATTTTCTGGCGCGATGTTTTCTCTCACCGGTCCCGGTATCCGAAGCGAGGGCACATTGGCCGCAGAGCCGGTGCCGGAAGATTTCGCCGAGCGCTGCGCTGCCAACCACGCTCTGTTCCCGCGCGGTGTCGATGTTGTGCTGGTCGCGGGCGATCGCGTTGCGGCCTTGCCGCGCACGGTGCGCGTGACGCGGAAAGGTTGAGCCTATGTATGTCGCTGTCAAAGGAGGCGAGCGCGCGATCGAGAATGCCCACGCATTGCTGGCAGACGTTCGGCGCGGCGATCGGTCCCTCCCGGAACTAACGCTCGACCAGATAGAACAACAGCTGGCGTTAGCTGTGGATCGGGTCATGAGCGAAGGCTCGCTCTATGATCGCGAATTGGCTGCACTCGCCATCAAGCAGGCGCGCGGCGATCTGATCGAGGCCATTTTCCTGCTGCGCGCTTACCGGACGACCTTGCCGCGGTTCGGCGTGTCCGAGCCGATAGAAACCGGGGCGATGAGAATTCGCCGGCGCATTTCTGCGGCCTTCAAGGATTTGCCTGGCGGCCAAGTGTTGGGACCGACTTTTGATTACACCCATCGCTTGCTCGATCACGATTTGGCGGAAGGCGGTGGGGTACCGCCAGCGCCCACCGCGCCCGCGGAGACGGTGACCTTCTGCTCCGTTGCTGATCTGCTGGCGCGTAGCGGCGGTCTGATCGAGGAAGAGGTACCATTGGACCAGGAGGTCGGCGATCTCACCCGTGAGCCGCTATCGTTTCCAGCCGACCGGGACCTGCGTTTGCAGAACCTCGCCCGCGGTGACGAAGGGTTTTTGTTGGCGCTCGCCTATTCCACACAGCGGGGCTACGGCCGCAACCATCCTTTCGCCGGTGAGATCCGATATGGTGAGGTGGAGATCGAATCTTTCGCCGAGGAGGTCGGCTTCGCCGTACCGCTCGGCTCGATTTCAGTTACCGAATGTCAGTCGATCAACCAATTTACCGGCAGCACCACGCACGCGCCGCGCTTCACCCGCGGCTACGGACTCGCCTTCGGTCAGAGCGAACGCAAAGCCATGTCCATGGCGCTGGTTGATCGCGCGTTGCGAGCGCGCGAGTTCGGCGAAGAGACTGGAGCACCGGCGCAGGACGAAGAATTCGTTCTGAGCCATTCCGATAACGTGCAGGCAACCGGTTTCGTCGAGCACCTCAAGCTGCCGCATTACGTCGACTTTCAATCGGAACTTGGTCTGCTCCGCAAACTGCGCGCCGAGTTCTTCGCGCGCAAGGACTCTATCGAAGACGAACAAGGCATGCAGGACGCCGCCGAATGACCGCGCCGGTCTACAACTTCGCTTATCTCGACGAGCAGACGAAGCGGATGATCCGCCGCGCGATCCTCAAGGCGATCGCGATCCCCGGCTATCAGGTTCCGTTTGCCAGCCGCGAAATGCCGATGCCCTACGGCTGGGGAACCGGCGGCGTGCAGGTCACTGCTTCGATCATCGGGCCTGACGATATACTGAAAGTGATCGATCAGGGCTCCGATGACACAACCAACGCCGTCTCGATCCGCAAATTCTTCAGCCGTACCGCCGGGGTGCGGACGACGACCGCGACGAGGGAAGCAACCGTCATCCAGACCCGCCATCGCATTCCGGAAACGCCTCTGACCGAAGACCAGGTACTCGTTTATCAGGTTCCGATTCCCGAGCCGCTAAGATTTCTTGAGCCGCGCGAGACCGAGACGCGGCGCATGCATGCGCTGTCCGAATACGGGCTGATGCATGTGAAGCTCTACGAGGACATCGCGCGTCACGGCCACATCGCCACCACTTACGCCTATCCGGTCAAGGTTGCGCAGCGCTATGTCATGGATCCGTCGCCGATCCCGAAATTCGACAATCCCAAGCTCACCGATTGCCCGGCTCTGCAATTGTTTGGCGCCGGCCGGGAAAAGCGCATCTATGCCATTCCGCCCTACACGCCCGTCGTCTCGCTCGATTTCGACGACCATCCGTTCGAACCGTATCGACACGACGCCCAATGCGAGCTGTGTGGCGCGGCCGACAGCTATCTCGACGAGGTCATCACTGACGACAACGGCAGCCGCATGTTCGTGTGTTCGGACACCGATTATTGCGAAACCCGCCGGGCAACGGGCAAAGGCGCCCAACAATCCGCACCGGCCACGGAGCATAGATCGTGACCGGGACCGACGAGCGGCCGCTGCTGACAATCGACGGGCTCACCAAATGGTATGGCCGGCAGCTCGGCTGCCGAGACGTCGATTTTGATCTTTACGAGGGTGAGGTCATGGCCGTTGTCGGCGAGTCCGGCTCCGGTAAGTCAACCCTGCTGCAGTTGTTGTCCGGACAGATGGAGCCGAGCAGCGGCTGTGTTGTCTATCGGCAGCGCGATGGCAGTATTGCCGATGTCTGGCAAATGAGCGAGCCGATGCGGCGTTTTCTGTTCCGCACCGACTGGGGCTATGTCCACCAGGACGCGCAACTCGGCCTTCGCATGGGCATCAGCGCCGGCGGCAATGTCGGTGAACGGTTGATGGCGGTCGGCTGGCGTAACTATGCAGCCATTCGCGATTCCGCAAAGAGCTGGCTCGATCGCGTCGAAATCGACTCGAACCGGATCGATGATACGCCGCGCACATATTCCGGGGGCATGCGGCAGCGCCTGCAGATCGCGCGCAATCTCGTGACCGCGCCGCGTCTGATCTTCATGGACGAGCCCACCGGGGGTCTCGACGTTTCGGTGCAGGCGCGGCTGCTCGACCTGCTGCGGCGCCTCGTTGCCGATCTCAACATCGCTGCCGTCGTGGTTACCCACGATCTCGCAGTGGCGCGGCTGTTGTCGAACCGAATCATCGTGATGAAAGCGGGCGAGATCATCGAAACGGGTCTCACCGATCAGGTGCTCGACGATCCATCCGAGCCCTATACCCAGTTGCTCGTCTCCTCGATTTTGCCAGTGTGAGGATGTCGGATGCTGTCGCTTGAAGTGGCCGGCGTCGCCAAGACGTTCACCATGCATCTGCAAGGCGGCTTGCGACTGCCGGTCTTGCAGAATCTCGAATTCGCGGTCGCACCTGGCCAATGCGTCGCATTGTCGGGGCCGTCGGGCGTCGGCAAATCATCAGTCCTAAAGCTGATCTTCGGCAATTATCGCTGTGACGAGGGAACAATCCTGGTGCGTGACGGCGATACGATGGTTGACGTCGCGCGCGCCGCGCCGCGCCAGATACTCTCTCTGCGTCGGCGCTGCCTCGGCTACGTAACCCAATTTCTTCGTGCTGTGCCACGCGTCAGCGCGCTGGACATCGTGGCTGACGCATTGAGCGACCTGCCGCGGGAGACGTCGCGGGCGCGTGCAGCGGCCATGCTTTCGCGTTTCAACATTCCGGAGCGGCTGTGGAATCTGCCGCCGGCGACATTTTCCGGCGGCGAGCAGCAGCGCATCAACATCGCGCGCGGCTTTCTGCCTGAAAAGCCCGTACTTCTGCTCGACGAACCGACGGCTTCACTCGATGCCAAAAACCGCGAGGTCGTCATCGAGGTGGTGCGTGAGCATAAACGTCGCGGTGCCGCCATCGTCGCCATCGTGCATGACGATCTCGTGCGCGAAGCCATTGCTGATGCGTCTCTCGACATCACCCGTTTTGCCGCAGCAGCTTGAGCCATGAAAGAAGGCATCTCATTCATCGCCGCAAACGCCCGCATCGTTCTCGCTGACGGCGTGATCGAGAATGGCTACGTGGTCGTCGACAATGGCGCGATCGCCGAGGTGGGTGAGGGGAGGGCGCCGGAGCGCGGCGCCATCGATTTTGCCGGCGACCTGCTGCTGCCGGGGTTGGTCGAACTGCACACAGATCAGTTGGAGGCGCATTACATGCCGCGCCCGAAGGTGCGCTGGGACCTGACAGCCGCCGTGATGTCCTATGACGCTCAGATGGCGACCAGCGGGATCACCACGATGCTCGACTCGCTGCGGGTGTGGCGCGAGCCCGGCGCTGAGGATGTCGACGGTGAAGCCGGTGATTTGTCGGAAGCGATCGACGACGCGCGTCATCGCAATCTGCTTCGGGTATCGCACTTCTTGCACCTGCGCTGTGAGGTGCCAATGCCAGACGTGGTCGAGGATGCGGCTAGCCTGGTCACGCGTCCTGGCGTGCGCCTGATGTCGCTGATGGACCACACACCGGGGCAGCGGCAGTTCCGGGACGCGGTCAAGCTGAGGGACTATTACCGCGGCAAGTCCGGCGGCATGACTGACGAGCAGCTGGAACAGTTGTTCGCGCAGCGTATGGAATTCCAACTGAGTTATGCCGAGACGAACTACCGCAAACTAGTGGTGCTCGCCAACGCTCACGGCGTGCCGCTTGCCAGCCATGACGACACAACGCTCGATCACGTCGAGCAGTCGATCCGTGATGCCGTCAGTGTGGCCGAATTTCCGACGACCGTCGAAGCCGCCGCACGGCTTCACGACGCCGGCGTCAAAGTGCTGATGGGGGCACCCAATCTCATCCGCGGCAAGTCGCATGCAGGAAATGTTCCCACGCTCGATCTCGCCCGCAGCGGCAAGGTAGACATTCTTTCCTCCGACTACGTGCCGTCCAGCCTGCTGATGGCCGCGCTGCGCCTGCCGCGCGCCACGGACACGTTCGATCTGCCGGCTGCCATTCGCACCGTGAGCAAGACCCCGGCCAATATCGTGGGTTTGAGCGACCGTGGCGAGATCGCATGCGGCAAGCGGGCTGATCTCATCCGCGTTCATACGAATGACGACGATGCTGCCGTTCGCAGTGTCTGGTCTAAAGGTAGGCGCGTCGCATGAATGTCTTCCCGGCAGCGGCCCCGTCAAACGCCGAGCCGATCGCGCCCGGACGGTTGGTTCTTGTCGTCGGCCCAAGCGGCGCGGGAAAGGACTCGATCATTGCGGGGGCCCAGGCGCGCTGCGCGGGAGACGCGACGATCATATTTCCCCGTCGGATCGTGACCCGGCCGGCAACCGTCGACGAAGACCACATCAGTGTCAGCCAATCCGGCTTCGACGAGGCGCTGCGGAGCGGCGCATTCGCATTGTGGTGGCACGCGCATGGCCTCAAATACGGGCTTCCGATCTCACTCGATGCCTACATTGCTTCCGGAAAAACGGTAGTCTGCAATGCCTCGCGCGGGATAATCGGAAGTTCACGGTTGCGCTACCGCCGCGTCACGAGCGTGCTGATCACCGCGCGTGCAGATCTGTTGGCGGCGCGCCTCGAAGGTCGCGCACGCGACAGCGACGGCTCGCTCACGAAACGCATAGAACGCAATGCGATGTACGCCGAGCTTTCGGCTGACATCGTCATCGACAACTCAGGCGCGCTGGGAGATGCCGTCAATGTTTTGACGTCGGCTCTTCTCAGAACGTAGCGCGGTAACGAGCTTTAAGTCTGCGATGACGCCTCACGTTTTGTGAGACGTGTTGCGGGCTATTCTGATTTTGTGGCGCGTGCAGATGGCCGCGGAACTGAAAATCAAAACGAAATAAAATTCAATTTTCATCGTGGTGTCATCGCTGTCGTTTAGATGTGACGCAGCGACTGACGTCTGTTTCCCAAAGCCAAAATTCCGCGGTCGTCAGAAATGTTCGCCGCTACGCAAGAAGAGCAACAAACTCAAACAACAAGCGACCAAAAATCGACGAGCGGTTCCGGACAAGCCAAAATCGACCGCGTATCAGTTCAGTCAACGCCAAAAATCAACCTCGCAGGAGCACTTGCAATGCATCTAAAACACCTTCTGTCAGCAAGCGCGGCGCTGGCCTTTACTCTCATTGGCGGCATGTTGGCTGCGCCGACGGCGAACGCCGCAACGGTCAATGAGCCTGACACCCTCACGGTCGCCTGGCTGCCAAACGACTCGTCGGATGCTCTGGCGTCAATGCGCGATGAAATCGCCAAGGCCATTTCCAAAGCCACCGGCAAAAAGGTGGAAAACAAAGTCACCACCGACTATGCGATCGCCATCGCTGCACTGGAGAACGGCCAAGCTCAGATCGGATGGTTCGGGGCCAACGAATACCTGACGTCACATGCCCGTGATCCGAAGGTCATTCCGCTGGTGGTCAACACCGGGCCGTCCGGAACTCTGAAGGACGCACTGTACTACAGCCGTTTCGTCGTCAAGAAGGGCGAGGAGAAGCAGTACGAGGCCGATGGACAATTTGGCATCGAGAACATCGTCGGGAAACGGATGTCCTTCGTTTCAACCAACTCCACTTCCGGCTTCAACATGCCGGCCGCCGCCATCCTCGGCGAGTTCACCAAGCAACCGAAGTGGAAGAACCTGACCAAGGACGACCTCGCCCAAGGGGGGCCGGGCCACTTCTTCAGCCAGGTCATGTTCGGCGGCTCGCATCAATTGTCGCTGGTCAATGCATTGATGGGCCGCTCCGACGTGTCGGCCGTATGCGATTTTCTGGTCACGGCATACGTGAATCTGATTTCGGGGCAGGACAATACCGCAGGAGCCGTTTACGAAATAAAGAAAGATGCGAATGCGCCGTTCTCCACCCTCGGGGGAAAGCAGTTCGTCATTATCAAATCGATCCCAGTGTTGAACCCGCCGGTTGAGGTCAACAGTGCGTATCTGTCCAACAAGACGATGAATGAGATCGCCGATGTTCTGAGTTCGGACGCGGTGGCCAACAACCCCAAGATCTTCGCACCTACCAACAGTCAGAGCTCGGATTTCCAACGACCCGCACGATTCGTGAAGGTCACCGACGCTTGGTACGACCCGATGCGCAAGGTGTTGGGGATTGAATAATCAATTGCAGCATCCCTCCGGAGCCCGGCAACAGCCGGGCCCGGAACAGGAATTCAACTCTGCACCCTCCTTCGAGGAAAGAAGGATGACACAGGTGTCCCAACTTCTTCGCCCTCCATTGCTGGAAGTTAGCCACGTAGTGAAGTCTTACGACCGGGCGAAGCCCGCACTGAACGATGTCAGTTTTTCCGTCAGGACGGGCGAGTTCGTTTCCGTGATTGGCCCCTCTGGCGCCGGCAAGTCGACGCTGCTGCGCTGCATAAACCGCATGACCGAGGTTACTGGAGGCGAGGTGCACTTCGAGGGGGTATCGGTCGGTAAGCTCAACAGGAAAGAGCTCAAGAGGCTGCGCAGCAAGATCGGCATGATCTTTCAGCATTACGCCCTGGTCGACAGGCTAACCGTGATCGAAAACGTTCTGCACGGCAGGCTCGGCTCTAAGTCGACTCTCGCGGGAGCGCTCGGCCGCTACAGCCGCGACGAGAAACAGCAAGCCATGGATGTGATCGCCATGCTCGGCCTTAGTGAGCATGTCTATCAACGCTGCGACCGTCTGAGTGGCGGACAGAAGCAGCGGGTCGGTATCGGCCGCGCGCTGGTTCAGGACCCAAAAATGATCCTCTGCGATGAACCAATCGCATCGCTTGATCCCAATGCCTCCAGGATCATCATGGACCACCTGAAGGCGTTTTCCAGGACGATGCACATCACTCTGATCGTCAACCTGCATCAGGTGGATGTCGCCCTCAAATATTCGGATCGTATTTTGGGCGTCAATAACGGGCGCCTCGTCTTCAATGGCGGACCGGACGAACTCTGCCCTGAACGGATCGCGGAGATCTACGGCACTGACACTGCCGCCCGGCAGGAATTCCCTCGACCTGGGCGCGCACCTGAGGACGAGCTATGCCAGCTGACATCTTCGTCAAACGTCGCAACGAGAGCCTACTCTTCTTTGCAGTCCTGGGCGCGCTAACCGTCGGTTCGATCGTTATCACCAAGTACGACGTCGCCGCCGGCTTCACCAGCGTCGGCAAGGCTCTCGTTTGGGGCGTGACGAATTTCTATCCGGATGCCCATGCGTGGACGAAGTTGCCGGACATAGCGGAAAAACTTTGGGAGACTGTTCTCATGTCTGTCGCGGCGACGACGATCGCCGCAATCTTCGCTCTCATCCTCGCCATGGTCGGCTCGCGCACGACGCGGATCAACAGGTTCTTCAGCATCTTCGCCCGAGGTGTTGCCTCGGTGTTTCGCAATATTCCGCTGGTGGCATGGGTCATGATCCTGATGCTGGCGTTCAGCCAGAGCCTGTTGACCGGTTATCTGGCGCTGTTCTTTGGATCACTCGGCTTTCTGACGCGGGCGTTCATCGAGACGGTTGATGAGGCCAGCATCCACGCCGTCGAGGCATTGCGGGCCACCGGTGCCAGTTATCCCTCGATTATCTTCCAGGCGGTCCTGCCTTCGAGTCTGCCACAGATGATCAGTTGGTTGCTGTTCATGATCGACACCAACATCCGCGACGCTACTCTGGTTGGCGTGCTGACCGGGACGGGCGTCGGTTTCTCGTTCGACTTATACTATAAGAACTTCCATTTTCATGAGGCCAGCGTAGTGGTGATCCTGATTGTGATCACCATCATCGCTGTCGAGATGATCTCGAATTACGTTCGAAGGATCATCCTGTGATGCGCGGACCGGAAACCTTGAGCGGATCGGATCGGTTGACCGGCGACGCCATTTTTCCGGCCCCTCGACTGCCCGTCAAGCCGCTGACCAGAGAGATAATTGTCATTCGGCTGCTGTTGGCGGTGCTCGCGGTGACGACCGTCTACGCGCTGACGACTATCGATTATGGCAGCACCGACCTGGGTCAGGCCGTGGCGGATACGTTGCTAAACTTGAAGATCATCTTTCTACACCCCGGTAGCCCGCGGCTTTCCTTCTCCACAGCCCTGTATGAAGTGGTGATCACTCTTGGGCTGGCGTTCCTGAGCACCCTTTTCGGGGCAGTGATTGCTCTGTTTCTTGGTCTTTTAGGCGCCCAAAATCTTGCTCCGATGCTAGTGACCAATGTGGTCAAGGCGTTCGTCGCCTTTATCCGCGCGGTGCCGACGATCCTTTGGGTGCTGATCTTTGCGGTCACCGCTGGTCTCGGCGCTACGGCGGCGGTCATAGGTATGACCTTCCACTCCATCAGTTACCTGACCAAGGCTTATGCGGAATCCTTCGAAGACTTGGATCGAAGCGTCATCGAGGCGCTCAAGGCCAGCGGCGCCAATTGGGGGCAGATCGTCTTTCAGGCGGTAATCCCGTCGTCGTCCACCTTTCTGTTGTCCTGGACCTTTCTGCGTTTCGAAATAAATTTCGCCAACGCCGTAGCCATGGGTGCCGCCGCGGGGGCATCCGGGGTCGGTTTCGATCTCTTCATGGCTAGCAGCTATTATTTCGACCTGCGGGAGGTCGGGCTGATCACCTATATCATCCTGGCCTTCGCCATGGCTCTTGAGACCGTCGCCACGACGATGAAGAGCAGGATCAAGGATCACGTGTGAAGAGTTTGACGTTCAGGAGTCACCGCAGATGGCAGCTCCTCGCACTTGTTGGCCGATCACAATGTGCGCCTCCAAGACAGCCATAACGGGTCAAGCCATAGGCCACAAGACTCTGGGGTCTTGGCAAGCTTAGTCCAGTTTAATGTTAGCTAATCGGATCACTTTGGCCCACTTATCGGTCTCGTCAATAATGAGCTTTTCAAATGCAGATGGAGAAAGTGCGAGCACGGTGCCGCCAAGGCCGGCAAGGCGCGTTTGCACGGCTTGATCCACGATGGTCGAATTGATCGCCTGGCTCAGCTTGTCAATTATAGCGGACGGAGTATTTCTCGAGACTCCGATACCATAGAATGCACTTGCTTCGTAGCCGTGAACAAATTCCGACACTGTCGGCAAGTTCGGTAACGCGGTCGGACGAGTCGCGGCCGTCGTTGCGAGGGCCCGCACCCTGCCGGCCTCGATTAATTTGATCGCCGCCGGCAACGAATTAAAGCATAGTTGGATTTGCGCGCCCATTAGGTCACTCAATGCCGGCGCATCGCCGCGATATTGCACTGTGACCATGTCGACGCTGGCCATCGCTTTGAACAATTCGCCGGCCATGTGAGGGCCGCTGCCCTTGCCGGGGACACCCATGCTGATCCTGCCCGGATTGGCCTTCAGATAATTTATGAGTTCAGGGACCGTCTTCGCCGGAAAAGAAGTATTGACGACAATAACGAAAGGCACACGAACGATGGTTGCGACCGGCGCTATGTCGCGGATGAAATTGAAGTCGAGCTTATCATAAAGCGTCGCATTGATCGCAGCCGGCGGTCCAACGAAAAGCAGGGTATAGCCGTCCGCCGGCGCACTAATGACCGCCTCAGTCGCAATATTGGTGCCGGCTCCAGGTCGATTTTCGACAACGAATGACTGACCGACCCGCGTCGACAGTCCCTGGCCGACAAGGCGCGCTATAATGTCGGTGGCGCCACCCGCAGCAAACCCCACAATGATCCGCACGGGGCGACTAGGATAGTCGAGTGCCCATGCGATACGCCGCGTAACGAGCGAAGAAGCCCCACCAGCAACTGCAAACAGGAACCTCCTTCGGTGGATAAGGTGCATGGCAATTCCTTCGGGCGGGATTGCAGCAATCTTCAGCACCTCCGAAACATTGAGGCTCTTTACGAGGCGGCATCGGCAGATTTACTTGTGGTCGGTGACAGTTACGAGACGGCCTTTAGCCCGCACCTCTCGAGCCTCAGAGCGCCTTAAGAGACCGTGCTCTCCCTCAGTGCGCTTACTCGCGCACGAAGCCTGGCAAGTCGGCAACTGCACTTAGCGGACGTACACGCAGCCTCGCCGTAGGTCGCTTGTCGGGGCTATAATGGACATGGGTCGTTCGTCGTCTCCGCGAAACCTGCTGCAAGCGGGGCAGGGCTAGCGGTCCCTGTTTTCGCGAACACTTCCCCTGTTATTGCTGCGCAAATTCCCTGTTACGATCATAGGGAAAGGCGCCGCAGGAGCCCAATCCACGCGGTCACCCACCAGCATCTTTCGTCCTGCAAAGCTGAGATTTCCGATTTTTCCCTGTTATTTTCCCTGTTGGCAGGGAATTTCGGGCAGAGACCGGTTTGCGATGGACTGCGTCGTCAGCCAACCAGTCGGGCCATGTCGCCCTGCGCCCCCTGCGGGCCATCGACCCGACAGTTCTTCAGTTTGTACCTTTCAATCCTGCAGCAACGTCAATCTCGGGCTTCGTATCAGGGTAGCCGACGAGGCGCATAGCGACGTGGGTCATTACTGCTATGCCGAGCAGCCGCCGCGTGCACACTTCCGTGATGAGGTCCTGCACTGAGATCATCGCCGAGCTCGCATCGAAGATGTGCACGCTGTTGTCGTTCTCCGCCGCCGCGGCGATGCGTGTGCCGTCAGAGCTGAAAACGGCGGACCACAAACTACCCGCATGACTGCGAAGCACCAAGATTTCCTGGTCGCTCGCAGCGTCACAAA
>JASHVN010000574.1 GCA_030044555.1 Xanthobacteraceae bacterium
CATGACGCCGCCCGCCGCCTGCACGGCGGCGGCGATCTTCTGTGCGGTCGGGCCGTCGTAAAAGGCGCGCGGGCCGTTTCTGGCGATGGCTTCGAGCGTATTGGCGAGGTCGGTCTGTATGAGCCGCTCGCCGGGGGCGAAGGCGCTGCCGTCGGCCTTGAAAAATATTTTTGCCGAAGACGGCCAGCGCCTGAGCCGCGTGGGATCGAAGGGCGGCGGCGACAGGCCTTGTGTCGTGACTTGTGTCATGACTTGCGCCGTGACCGTCATGCCGTCGCGGGCGAGTGCGATCGCCGGTGCCATCAGATCGGCCAAAGTGAAACGGCCGGAGCCGTACTTCTCCTCGGCGAGCGCGAGACCGGCGACGGTGCCGGGCACGCCGATGGCAAGCGCCGAATTGCGCGATTTCTGCGGGTCGGCATTGCCCTCTGCATCGAGAAACGATGTGGCGGTGATGGCCGTCGGCGCGGTCTCCCGATAGTCGATCGCGGTGTTCCGGCCGTCGGCGAGGTGAATCACCATGAAGCCGCCGCCGCCGATATTGCCGGCGCGCGGATAAGTGACCGCAAGGGCAAAACCGACCGCCACCGCGGCATCGACCGCGTTGCCGCCGCGTTTGAGAATGTCGACGCCGATGCGCGCCGCACGCGCCTCTTGGGCCACCACCATGCCGTCGTGGGCGATGGCTGACTGCGCCGGCGCGATCCGGTCTTCGCTCCACGCGGCGGCAGGCGCGAGCGCAAGAAGAGTAATCAGCGAGAGCGATGCAACGCGCCGGACGGAACGCCGCAGATGATGCGATGTCACTTCGATTAAATCCGGCACGCTCACAACATCGATGGCAGGACGCGGTCGGGCGGGCGGTGGCCGTCCAGGAACGTCTTGATGTTGATGATGACTTTCTCGCCCATGTCGATACGGCCTTCGAGCGTGGCCGAGCCGAGATGCGGCAGCAGCACGACCTTGCCGGTTTTCGCCAATTTCATCAGCTTCGGACTGACCGCCGGCTCATGCTCGAACACGTCGAGGCCGGCGCCGGCAATGTCCTCGGCTTCGATCAGGCGGGCAAGCGCATTCTCATCGATCACTTCGCCGCGCGCGGTGTTGACCACGTAGGCCTCGGGGCGAATGAGCTTGAGCCGCCGCGCCGAAAGAAGGTGGTAGGTCGCCGGCGTGTGCGGACAATTGACCGAGATGATGTCCATGCGCGTGAGCATCTGGTCGAGGCTTTCCCAATAGGTGGCGTGCAATTCCTCCTCGATGCGCGGGGCGACCCGGCGCCTGTTGTGATAGTGAATCTTGAGGCCGAAGGCCTGGGCGCGCCGCGCCACCGCCTGGCCGATCCGTCCCATGCCGACGATGCCGAGCCGCTTTCCCCAGATACGGTGGCCGAGCATCCAGGTCGGGCTCCAGCCGGTCCAGCCGCCGTCGCCGATGAGGACTTGCGCGCCCTCGGCCAAACGCCGCGGTACCGCGAGGATGAGCGCCATGGTCATATCGGCGGTGTCCTCGGTGAGAACGCCGGGCGTATTGGTCACGGTGATTCCGCGCTGAATGGCGCCCGCCACGTCGATGTTGTCGACACCGTTGCCGAAATTGGCAATCAACCGCAATTGTTCGCCGGATTGGCTCAGCACCGAGCGGTCGATGTGATCGGTCACCGTCGGCACGATCACGTCGGCAATCTTGGCGGCTTCGACCAGCTGCGCCTGGGTCAGCGGCGTGTCGTCGGCATTGAGCCGCGCGTCGAACAATTCGCGCATGCGCATTTCGACGCTGTCCGGCAGCCGGCGGGTGACCACAACTAGCGGCTTCTTGCCCTGTGCCATTGCCTGCCTCTCGGAAGTAACCTGGAAGCTAGCGTCGCCCTAACCCCGCTGGCAGGCAAGGGGGGAGCGTTTGCCGCAGCGGTGCGTTCAGGTCTCCTTAACCCCGCTCATCGAAACTCGCGAGCCGGGGAGGCGGTTCATCGATTTTCGCCAGAGCATGATCCCGAAAAAGCCTGCCCCGGACTTTGATCCGGGGTGGAAACCGGTTTTCGGAAAAGATCATGCTCAAAGGAAGAATCCAGCCGATGGGCCGCGTTCTCACCAAGCGCGCCGGGAAAATCCCGGTCTGACTGTATCGAACGAATGTCGGGGCATGCCGCGATCGGATTGCGGCATGGGAGGCTCATGATCGCTTGGCTGCGGGCCGCCTTTGCGGCTCTGCTTACATTCGCATCCGCCGTGGGGCCGACCCATGCCGGCAATGATCCGGCAACAAGCGGGCTGCCGGTGCCGCGCTTTGTCAGCATCAAGGCTGATCGGGTCAACGTGCGCGGCGGCCCGGACAAGGATCACGACGTTTCTTTCATTTTTACGCGCGTCGGCTGGCCTGTCGAAATCACTGCCGAGTTCGAGAACTGGCGGCGGATCCGCGACTCCGATGGATCGGAGGGCTGGGTCTATCATTCGCTGCTCTCCGGCACGCGCATGGCCGCCATACAGATGAAGGAAAAGACCGCTCTGGCGCTGCTGCA
>JASHVN010000013.1 GCA_030044555.1 Xanthobacteraceae bacterium
CCCAACGAAATGGCGCGCGCCAACATGACGGCGATCGCCGAGGAGATTCTACCCGCGTTCCGCGAGCGCGATCCACGCCCGGCGCCGAAACAGGCGGCGGAATAAATCGCTGCGGCGCCCCGTGAAGTTGACGGTGGTCCCCGATCAAGTGAAGGCCGTCATTGCGAGGCAAAAGGGCGTCTACGCCCGTCTTCGACAGGCTATGGCGACGAAGCAATCCAGGGCCGAATCTGAGAACTGGATTGCCTCGCTTCGCGCGCAATGACGGCTCCTCCATGCCCCGCCCGCTGCCGCCGACCGCCCGCCACCCGTGAGTTCCCTTTTGACCTTCAAAGACCTGATGGGCGCGCTGGCGGTCCTCATCGCGGTGGCTGCCTACGCGATTTATGCCTGGCAGTCGCTGCGTGGCGAAGCGCGGCCGCATCCGCTGTCGTGGCTCATCTTCGGTGTTCTCACCGGCACCGGTTACCTGGTGCAGCTCGACCAGGCGGCCGGCCCCGGGAGCTGGGTGATGGCGGTCACGACCGTCGTTTGTTTGCTCCTCTGCATCATGAGTTTCTACAAGGGCGAGCGGACCTTTCCCTGGTACGAATGGGCGTTTCTCGTCGCCGCCTCCATCGTGTTTATATTTTATCTGTGGTCGCGGCAGCCGGCGCTGCTGGCGGCAACGCTGTCCGGCGCGCCCCGCGACGCGATCGTCCGCCACGGGCCGGCGATCTCCGCGGTGCTGGCGTCGATCGTGAACGTGCTCGGTTTCGGCCCGACGGTGACCAAGGCCTGGTCGCGCCCGCACTCCGACAGCGTCACCACGTTTCTGCTTAACGGCATCAAATTCATTCCCTCGTTCTTCGCCATGGACGCGATTTCGGTCGCCACCTGCGCGCTGCCTGCCGCGCTCGTGGTCGCCAACCTCGCGGTGGCTGCGGTGATCTATTGGCGCCGTTTCCGCATCAAGCCTGGGTAACTCAAACGGCGCCCTCGCCGTTGCGAGGAGTGCAAGCGAAGCCGGGATGCCCCCGTCATTTTGCTCGACTGAGCATGGACCGCCGGTCGAGCCCGGTGGGTAGCCCGGGTACCCACGGCGGGGCAGATAACAACAACGCAGCTTTTACGATTGAGGCGCGCTTGCGGCAACCGCGCCTCATTGTTTCCTTAGCGCACGAGTAGATTCGCGAACGCGACGTCGGGGTCGCACGCAACGAATCGTGTTAAGGGGGAAACCGCGTCTGCGCGGTTGGGGAATGAAAGCCTGGCAGCTTAGCTGTTTTGTCGGCGCATTTGTTGCATTTGCCGCGATCTTTCAGATTGCGGACATGCGGCCGAGCGCGGCGACGGCCCCAGCCGCCGGAGTCACCGAGGCGACATTTGGTATTGCGCCGCACAATTTCACCATCGTGGCGAAGTCCACCGCGATGTCGCCGAACGCGCTCGTCGAAGAAGCCTTCAGTGCCGCGGCGGGAAGGATTCTGGCGCGCATCGAGACGCCAAGCGGGCTTTTGCACGGTCGGCTGCTGCCGTACAGCGCCGAGGAGGCCGACGCAACTCAGCCAGAGGCCGAGGAGGCGAGCCTGCAGCAGGACGATTCATTGCTGCCCGTCGATCCGGCCAATCCAGACGCGCGCGAACTGCCCTACCTGAAATATTACGTCTATTCCGAGCTTCCGCCGCCGAAGAAGCCCGCCGAGATCGTTTTGTCTGCGCTCAGCAAGGTGCCGCTCGGCACGCCGCTCGAAGAGATCAAGCGCGCCGCCGCCGCCTTCGGTCTCGACTATAATTTCATGAAAGCAGTGGCCAAGATCGAGTCCGACTTCAATCCAAAGGAGCGCACCGGCTCCTATATCGGGCTGTTTCAGCTGAGCAAAGCCGAGTTCCGCGAGTACGGATCGGGCGACATCTACAATCCGCGCGACAACGCGGTCGCGGCCGCCTACAAGTTCATCAGCGAGGCGGCGCTGTTCGAAATCGTCACCGACAAGAAGGCGACGTTCAGCGATCTTTATTTGATCCACCAGCAGGGATGGCAAGGCGCCGCGCAGCATGTGAGCCACCCGAACCGCATCGCCTGGAAATCAATGTGCGCCACCGACGAAGGCGAGCAAAAGGGCGAACGCTGGTGCAAGCGCGCAATCTGGGGCAACACGCTGCCGGCGGTCAAAAAGGAATGGAAAAGCGTCGACCGCCTGACCTCGGGCGCATTCGTGGCAATGTGGCGCGACCGGATGAATACGCTTTACGCGCGCTACGCCGACACGGGTACGCAGCAGGCGCAGCAGTAACGGCGCCCCTTCCCCTCCAGGGGGGCGTTATCAGTTCTTCCCCGGCGGCTTGGCGGCGAATTGCGAGCCGCGCACGCACAGCCGTCCGCGCGGGTCCTGCCAGAGTTTTTCCGTCGTGTGCAGATGACCGATGGCGCGGGCCACAGTGTTGAAATCGTAGCGGGCGAATTTTTCCGCAACGTCGGTGTAGTAGAGCGGCTCCTTGGCGATGGCGTCCAATATCTGCCCCGCCAGCGCGGCGATCGCCTTGTCGTCGCCGCTCTCGCCCGCCGCATCCTTCTTGCCGTTGACGTAATCGTCGATCTTCGCGCTCTCCGCATAGGCGTAGGTGATACGCTCGTAATATTCGCGCGGGATACCTTCCGGAATGGTGGCATCGATGCCGACCTTGGCGCCGGTCGGCACCACGCCGTAGCCCTGCGGCAGACTCGGATCGAGCGGCTTGGCGCGCGCGTTGGACACGATCATCACATCGCGGTCGCCCTGCACGCGCGTGGCGATCGCCCATTCCACCTCGGCCGGATCGTTGACGTCGATATCGTCGTCAACCACGACGACGTGCTTGAGATCCATGACTGACAACGCGGCCAGGAGCGCGTTCTTGCCCTCGCCCGGCTGTTTCTTGATCGAGATCACCGCATGCCAGAAGGCGCAGCCGCCGAGTGTGACATTGATGTCCTTCACCTGCACGCCGGCGGTGCGCAGCGCCGAGCGGATCGCCGCGTAGCGCGTCGGCGCCGCAAGCCAGGTGTTTTCCCACGGCATGTGCAGATTGTAATAAATCGCGTCCTTGCGCATCGCGATCGCCTTGATGCGCACCAGCGGGTTCCAGTGCAGCCCGCCCATCAGCCGGGTAAACTCGCCGAAGCGGCCTTCCGGCCAGGTCCAGCCGGTCGGCAACACTTCGGCTTCGAGCACGATCTCGGCGTCGGCGATGTAGGGCACGTCGATGGTGGAACAGGGCGCCAGTTCCACCGGCTCGCCGCGGATGCCGCCGGCGATCGCCATCTCGTCAACGCCGAGCGGGGCGCGATAGCCGGAGCCGGTGACCTCCACCGGATGAGTGCCGATGGAGATCGAGATCGGCAGCGGCTCGTTGCGGGCGAGCGCGCGCTGCACGAACAACCGCATGTTGTTGGGCGTCACCAGATCGATGCCGGTCAGCGCCTTTTCCTTGACGATGAAGCGATAGATGCCGGAGTTGAAGCCAAGCTCGGGATCGCGCGCGATCACCACGCCGGCGGTGATCATCGGTCCGCCGTCGTAGATCGACGACATCGGAATCGGCAGCTTGAACAGATCGACATCGTCGCCGGCAAGCACAACCTCGCGCGTCGGCGAGGTTTTCACGCGCTTGGGCGGAATCGGCTTGGCGATAGCGGCAGCAAGCTTCTGCTCAATCTCGGCAAAATTTTCGCAGCCGAGCGCCATGGTGGCGCGCTCGCGCGAGCGGATGATGCCGGAGACCACCGGAACGTCGTAGCCGATGACGTTATGGAAGAAGAGCGC
>JASHVN010000575.1 GCA_030044555.1 Xanthobacteraceae bacterium
ACCAGTCGATCTACGGCTGGCGCGGCGCCGAGGTCGACAACATCCTGCGCTTCGAGCATGACTTTCCCGGCGCCGTGGTGATCCGGCTGGAGCGCAATTACCGCTCCACCGGCCACATCCTCGCCGCCGCCGCGCATCTGATCGCCCACAACGAGGGCCGGCTCGGCAAGACGCTGCGCACCGACGACGAGCTGGGCGAAAAAGTCTCGGTCACGGGCGCCTGGGATTCCGAGGAGGAAGCGCGCGCCATCGGCGAGGAGATCGAGCAGCTGCAGCATTCCGGCCACAAGCTCGACGAGATCGCCATCCTGGTGCGCGCCTCGTTCCAGATGCGCGAATTCGAGGACCGCTTCGTCACGCTCGGCCTGCCCTACCGCGTCATCGGCGGCCCGCGCTTCTACGAGCGCGCCGAAATCCGCGACGCGCTCGCCTATCTGCGCGTGGTCAATTCGCCGGCCGACGATCTCGCCTTCGAACGCATCGTCAACGTGCCCAGGCGCGGCTTGGGCGACGCCACCGTGCAGCTCCTGCACGACCACGCCCGCAAGCGCCGCATGCCGCTCACCGAGGCCGCGCGCGCGGTGATCGAGACCGACGAGCTGAAACCGAAACCACGCGGCGCGCTGCGCGGCCTGCTCGAGGCCATCGACCGCTGGCGCCACCAGCGCGAGGCGCTGCCGCACACCGAACTTGCCGAAATCATTCTCGACGAGAGCGGCTACACCGAGATGTGGCAGAAGGACCGCTCCGCCGACGCCGCCGGCCGCCTGGAGAACCTGAAAGAGCTTGTGCGCTCCATGGAGGAGTTCGAGAACCTGCAGGGCTTTCTCGAGCACATCTCGCTGGTGATGGACAACGAGAAGGGCAGCGAAGCCGACGCCGTCAACATCATGACCCTGCACGCGGCCAAGGGGCTCGAATTCGACACCGTGTTTCTGCCCGGCTGGGAGGAAGGCGTGTTTCCCAACCAGCGCGCGCTCGACGACCAGGGCCGCGCCGGCCTGGAAGAGGAGCGCCGGCTTGGTCATGTCGGACTGACGCGCGCCCGCAAGCGGGCGAAGATTTATTTCGCCACCAATAGGCGCATGCACGGCCTGTGGCAGACCAACATTCCGTCGCGTTTTCTGGACGAGCTGCCGGAAGACAATGTCGAGGTCACCGAGGCGCAAGGCGGCTATGGCGGCTTCGGCGGTTACGGAGGCTACGGCGCCTCGCGCTTCGACAGCGCCACCTCGTTCGGCTCCAATTACGGCACCCCCGGCTGGCGGCGCGCCCAAACCCGCCGCGGCCGCGGCGGGTTCGACGACGACGGCGATTACTACGACGCGGACGACAGCCCCCGTCAGCTCTCCCCGGCGGGGAGAGGCCGCGCCGCAGGCGCGGGTGAGGGGGAGCGAACCTCACAATTTGGCGCGGACGCCGACGCCAACGATCTTCACCTCTCCCCAGCGGGGAGAGGCCGATCGCGCGAAGCGCGATCGGGTGAGGGGGCTCGGACCTCCGGGTTCAGCCCCAAACCCCGCCTGCCGCTCACCATCGAAGGCGAACTCATCGCCAAATCCACTGGCACCACCTCCGCCTTCACGCCGGGCGACCGCGTCTTCCACCAGAAATTCGGCAACGGCAACGTCGTCGCCATCGACGGCAACAAGCTGACGATCCAGTTCGACAAAGCCGGCCAGAAGCGCGTGGTGGATAGTTTCGTGGAGCGGGTGTGAGTTTGCACGTCACAGCCAAATTCAGGGATTCAGCTGCTGCCATTTTGATACGTCTGGATTCTCCAATTCTGGATCTAGCTTAAGGGCTATATCCAAATCTGCACGAATTACTTTACGCGCCGCCGCGCCAGACGTTTTCCCCTGAATGTAATCAGGGTCTTCCTTTATATGGCACAGCGCTCGATTAAATTCATACAGCTCGTACCCGTTTTCTGCAGCCCTTCCACGAATTTCTATGGCTATTGATAACGCGTTTTCCGCGGCGACGTAATCAGGTTGACGTTTGTCAATGAGCGCGAAGGCAAGTTGACCGTAATTGCGATGATAGATTTTTGCGGTATCGCCGGCAGCAAGCGCCTCAAAGATTGGAATCGTCCTCTCCAACCTGACTTTTTGAGAGCGCGAGTCTCTTCGAGCGGCCCTCGCCTGATAGAATATTTGAACTTTAACCGGCGCCGAGGCTTTTCGGACTGAGTTTTTCAGTTCGTCAAGATCAATGCTCGGCTTATCTGCCGCTTGCAAGTACTGATTGACTAGGTTAAGCGCCCTCGCATCGATTTGCGACTGCTCCTCCTGAGCTTGCTTTATCTCCTGCACGCTTTGATTTAAGGCAGCATTTAAAGCAGCAATGTCAGCCTTCACCAGCTGACTGCCCAAAAAGAGTCTGGTCCACAAGTATCCGGCCAGAAACCCCGCAACTGAGAAGTATATGATAACGGTCGTCGCAAGAGGTGTACCGATTTTGCCACCACCAAGTGCGTCTCCAAAATATGCTCCAGCGTGTCCGAAAAATGATGGAATGTTGTTCAGTTGAGAAAGTCCAACACCGACCAAGATTTTCGTCAGCCAATCTGAAATCTGCTCTAGGTTGGTATTTGCACCGTACTGAACTAGACTATCTCTTCTACCGGTCGCCTTGCCGTTAGTATCCTCTGATGGAGGTTGATGATCTCCAGCCTGATTTTGCAGGGAACGCGGTATACCGAATAGAAAACCTAATAGCACTCCTGCGAGGAGAGAAGCGCCGACAAGCGTTAGTCCCGCCGCAAGTCCGCCCCAGCGCTCAGAATTCCAGCCCTGACACGCCACAACAACTGCGCCGATAACCACCACCGACAGCAGGCTTAGGGACCAGTCGTCTTTAGCAAGCCTGTCCAATATTCCCCGATTTCCATCTAATGCCATTCCGCCCGCCCTACTTCTCATAACTTTGCGCGCCCTGCTCTTTATAGGCTCTTGCAACCAAACGGGAAGCGCCGCACTCCGGATATGTTTACGCGCTGCGCAATAATCCTGTAAGTCGTTATAGGATTATCGTCGTTGCACGCCACGATCCAAACGCCGACAGAATATCAAGATCATCCGTCTTTGTTATAGGAGCGCGATGGGCTATTTGCAGACACAATTAGCCCGTAGCCCGTAGTAGCCCATAGGATGGGTTGAACGAAGTGAAACCCATCGCCTTCGCCAGACCGATGATGGGTTTCGCTGCCGCTCAACCCATCCTCCGCGCGACGGTCGATACACGTCATGATCACGATCTTCATCGACGCCGATGCCTGTCCGGTGAAGCAGGAAATCTACCGCGTGGCCGAGCGCCATTTTGCCAAGGGCGTTGCGCTGAAGGTTTTTGTCGTCAGCAACAGCCCGATCGCGATCCCGCGTGACATGGGGGCGTTGATCGAGCGCGTGGTGGTGGGCGCGGGCATGGACGAAGCCGACAACTGGATCGCAGAGCGCGCCCGCGTCGGCGACATCGTCGTGACCGCTGACGTGCCGCTGGCAAGCCGTTGTGTGAAAACCGCCGCAACGGTCATTGCGCCAGACGGCCGGCTTCATTCCGAAGATTCGATCGGCATGACGCTGGCGACGCGCAACCTGATGGACAGCTTGCGCAGTGCCGGCGAGGTAACCTCGGGCCCGAAACCATTCTCGCCGCGCGATCGCTCGGCGTTTCTGTCCACGCTGGATCAAGCCATCGTGCGGCTGACGCGCGCCGGGTTTGGCTGATCGCCGCGCGGCCGCATCGATGGGTTTCGCTGCCGCTCAACCCATCCTACGTGCCTGATCGGGCCGTTCACGCGCTGTTGAGCCGATGCCGCGACGCCGTCGCATTGGCGCCGGGAAAAATGGACTAGGGTTGCGGCGTTGGCCCCATCTGTCGTCCTCGCGCGACGCGCGAGACGGCAATGAGGGGGATGCTGCTTTTTGAATCAGGAGGGACCCTCTGCCATGCGTGTTCATATGTCTGGCCTTGTTTCTTCCCTTGCCTGTGCGGCAATCATCGCCGCCACGCTCGCCATGCCGGCACGCGCCCAATTGCTGAACCACAAGGACTTGTCCTACGACCTCGCCAGGACGATCGCTGAAGGCGCCATCGCGGCCTGCAAGGCGAAGGGCTATGGCACCTCCGCCGTGGTCGTCGACCGCGACGGCGATACGATCATCGCGATGCGCGGCGACGGCGCCAGCCCGCACACCATGGAGAACGCACGGCGCAAGGCCTACACGGCGATGACGTTCAAACAGACGACCAGCGAATACGCCAAGAAGT
>JASHVN010000576.1 GCA_030044555.1 Xanthobacteraceae bacterium
GATTCGTAGCCGATCTGCATTTCGCTGGGATGATGGACGTGGCATTCGTGCGCAGTCCGGTTGCGCACGCACGGCTCCGCGGCATAGAAGTTCCGGACGCGCCCCGAAAAAGTGTTTTTAGCCATAGCGACCTAACTGGCGTTAAGCCGATCCGTGCGTTGTGCGGCCTTCGCGGATTTAAACCGTCCGAACAAACGCCTCTGGCTTCCGATAAGCTGCGTTACGTTGGCGAACCGATCGCGATGTGCGTCGCTCCGACCCGCGCGGAGGCTGAAGACACAGCCGCCGGAATTCTCGTCGATTTTACCGAACTGCCCGCCGTTCACGAGATGCTGGCCGCGCGCGATTCGACTTCAGCGCTGGTGCATGAGCAATGGGGCGACAACGTTTTCTTAGAGACCTTTGTCGATGTGAATTTCGCCGCAGCGCTCGACGCCCCAATTACGGTCACGCGTGAGATCCGTACGGCCCGCCAATGCATGGCGCCGATCGAAGGGCGCGGCGTCATCGCGCTTTGGGACTCGCGGATGGAGCAACTGACGATCTATTCCGCCTGCCAGATGCCGCATATCGTGCGCACCGGAGTATCGGAATGTCTTGGCCTCGATGAGGGCCAAGTACGAGTCATTGCGCCTGATGTCGGCGGTGGCTTCGGCTACAAGGGAATCCTGCTCGCCGAGGAGATCTGCCTCGGCTGGCTGGCGATGCGCTGTGATCATCCCGTGCGCTGGATAGAGGATCGCCGCGAACATTTGATCGCCGGGGCGAATTGTCGCGAGCACCATTACCGGATCACCGGCTATGCCGACTGCGACGGCACGTTGCGCGGCATCGACTGCGAGGCAATCGTCGATTCAGGTGCCTATTCGGCATACCCGTTCTCAGCTTGTCTCGAAGCAGCACAGGTCGCGAGCATTCTGCCCGGACCTTACGATTTCCCCTCGTATCGCTGCCGCACCTATTCGGTGGCGACCAACAAATGCCCGATCCTCCCTTATCGGGGCGTGGCCAGAACCGGCGTGTGTTTCGCACTTGAGCTCGTGCTCGACGCAATTGCGCGTGCTGTTAACATCGAGGCGCATGAAATGCGGGCAAAGAATCTGGTCAAGCCCGAACAGATGCCGTTTAACAACATTACGAGAAAGCATTTCGATAGCGGCGACTATCCGCAGTCGCTGCGCCGCGCCGTTGCTTTGATCGATGTTGATGCCGTGCGCACGCGTCAGCAGAGAGGGGAAATTGATGGTCGTCTCGTCGGCGTTGGGCTTGCGACCTATTGCGAACAGGCTGCGCATGGCACTTCAATTTATCATGGTTGGGGCATTCCGATGGTGCCAGGTTACGAACAGGCGACGGCACGGCTGACACCGGACGGCGGACTTGAACTTCGGGTCGGCGTGCAATCACACGGTCAGAGTCTTGAGACGACACTGGCGCAGGTGGCGCATGAGATCCTTGGCATCGACGTTGCTAAAGTCAAAGTCGTCCATGGCGATACTGCTATGACTCCCTATTCGACTGGCACTTGGGGATCCCGGTGCATGGTAATGGCCGGCGGCGCCGTTTCGGTCGCCTGCAAGGAGATCGCCAGACGCGCCGCGCGGATTGGCGCACAACTGTTGCAAGCCGACCCCGCGCAGGTGGCTGTACGAGCCGGCGAGGTCGTCGGTCCGGGCGGATCGATCACGTTGTGTGAGATAGCGCGTACCTGGTATCTAAAGCCGCAGAACCTTCCGCCAGACGTCAATATGGGCGGCATGGAGGCGACTGTTGGCTATCGCCCCAACCCAGATACGGGGACTTTCAGCTACGCCACACATGCCGCTCTGGTCGCAGTCGATCCGGAGGTCGGCGACGTTGAGATTCTCGACTACATCGTGGTCGAAGACGGCGGCAAACTGGTCAACCCGATGGTCGTCGACGGTCAAATTCTTGGCGGTCTCGCTCAGGGCATCGGCACGGCGCTGTACGAGGAGATGTCGTTTGACTCGTCTGGACAGCCGCTCGCTTCGACCCTGGCGGACTATTTGCTCCCCGGAGCGACAGAAATGCCACGGGTCAACATCGACCATATGGAGAGCCCATCGCCATACACTGAGTTTGGCGTCAAAGGCATCGGTGAGGGTGGTGCCATCGCTGCGCCAGCGGCAATCGCCAATGCGGTCAACGATGCATTGCGGCCGCTCTCGGCCGAGCTTCTAGTTTCTCCGATCACGCCACAACGCGTGATTGATGCGATTGCCCGGCCCCGTCAGGGCAAACAGGGGCGGATGCCTTAAGTCGACGAGCTGCGATTTGCCGACCTGCTCTTTTCTTGTGCAGGCTTTGGGCTTTGCTATTTCAAAAAACCGTTTAGGCTTGGGTTCACCAAGGACGCAGCACCACCATGGCCGAGCAGCCCAAATACGACGTCCTTCTGCGCGGCGGGCACGTGATCTGCCCGGCGTCCGGCGTTGATGGCTCGCGCGACGTTGCCATCCGTGACGGCCGCATCGCCGCAGTCGAACAGACCATCCTGCCGTCGAGCGCGCGAGAGACCGTCGATGTTTCAGGCAAGCTGGTGCTGCCGGGAATGATCGATACCCATGCGCACGTCTATCAATATGTCACCGGCCGCTTCGGCCTGAACCCCGACATGGTCGGCGTGCATTCCGGCGTCACCACCGTGATCGATCAGGGCGGTCCTTCGTGCATGACGCTGCCGGGCTTTCGGCACTTTGTTGCCGAGCCAGCCGCGACGCAGGTTTACGCGTTTCTGTCGGCCTATCTGGTCGGCGGCCTGGAGGGACATTATTACCCCAATCTGTATAGCCCCGATGGCGTCGACATCGACGCGACCGTGACCGCGGCCAATGCCAACAAGGACATCGTGCGCGGCATCAAGGGCCACGCCGAGATCGGCGGCTTCGCCCGCTGGGGCATCAAGGTGCTGGAAATGTCGGCCGAGATCGGCCGCCGCACCAACCTGCCGCTCTATGTGCACTTCGGCACGCTGTGGGGCTTGCCGGCGAGCGGAGCCAACGGCGAAGACGCCGACACCATCCTCGAGCGGGTTATTCCGAAGCTGCGGCCGGGCGACATTCTGGCGCATCCCTTCACGCGCCATCCCGGCGGGTTCGTCAATCGGCAAGGCGAAGTTCACACGGTCATCCGCGCCGCGATCGACCAAGGTCTCAAGATCGACGTCGGCCACGGCAGCCATTTCTCCTATCGCAT
>JASHVN010000577.1 GCA_030044555.1 Xanthobacteraceae bacterium
CGATCATTGCGATCGGCAGAGGGGCGGAAAGGAGCGAAGTTTATGTATTGTGGGACAATACTTATTATACCTACATTTTTGCGCTGTTTCTGCTGGTTGGCTTATTTCACATTGTCGTAGCACCGGCCGCTACCGAAGTGTCATTGGCCCTCATCCGCACCAGAAGGCTGATGTTCGCTGCAATCGGAGTACTCGCCGTGATCGCAGGAGTTCGGGTTTGGCGGCTGCATCAGGTCATGTACAAAACGTATTCCGGCCCAATTGGCCGGTTGGTTCAGCAAATCGAGACATTGAAAGCTCAGCACGGTGGGGAGTCCGACTTCTCGTTTTCGCTCGATCCGGCGTGCGGCGGCATCTATCTCATTCCGTGGTTTGCCGACCAAGCCCTCGAAAAGCATCAGCGATATACGATCGCGACGGCCCTTTTTCCGCATGAGGCACGCGACACCGGGGGCAAATACATTATTCATTGTCCCGATTAGAGGTGAACGGAAACGCCCGCGTACAAACCGCGCTCACTGAATGTGCAGCAATTTGCTGCCACCGATAGGCTTCCTGCGCATAACATCGTCTGTTGCGCATGTGGCCGGTCCAATGGACAGGTGCCTCTTTGACATTCCGTTCTATCCCTCTAGAGAGAAGCCCAAAGGCTCAATAGAATGAGGTTCAAAACCTTGAGGATCAGGCTTTGGCAGCTCGCTGCCGGCAGGGACGAAACTAGATTTTGGGGTCACGGCAAATCGGGGGACAGACATTGGCGGAAGAAGGCACTGCGGAGATAACGCTCAACAATGCCTCCGAGAAGCGCAAACCCGTCCTGGCGTTCTGCATAAAGGCTGCCGTATCCGGGCTGCTGCTGTGGTTGCCGCTGCGAAACGTGCAGCTCGGCACAATGTACGCACAAATGACCGCCATGAACCCATGGGCGCTTGCGGGCGCATTCGTCGCGTTGGCGGGTACGACGTTGATTGCCGCACTGCGCTGGTCGGTCATCCTGCGCACACTCGGGATGCCCCGCGATTTTAGCGTAACTTATCCTCTTAGCCTGATCGGACTCTTCTTTGGACAAGCGCTGCCCGCAGGAGTCGGAGGCGATGCCGTCCGCGTCTGGCTCGGCTGCAAGACAGGGCTGTCTGTACCGGTCTCGGTCTCAAGCATTCTGGGCGACAGACTGGCTGGGTTGTTTGCAATTTTACTGATTGTGACCGCGGAGCTACCAGCTGTCCACACCATCACACCGGACGCCAAGTTCTTCTATGCGTTGCTCATGATGCTGGCCGTCTTTTATGCCGGGTTCATAGTCCTCTTGTTATTGGCTTTTCTACCAACGTCGTGGCGGCGCTTTCGTTTCGTCGGAGGATTCGTCCGCATTTCCGCCGACCTTCGCGTTATCCTGTTCTCGCCTCGCGCCGCGCTTGCCGTCTTGTCTTACGGAGTCATCATCCAGTTAGGCAATGTACTCGCCGTGTTTTCTCTTGCTAAGGGACTCAATCTTTCGATCGGACTGGAAAGCTGCTTGCTCATCGTGCCGATCGCGAACATTTTGCAATCACTGCCGATTTCAATCGCAGGATGGGGAGTTCGGGAGAGCTTCTTTGTCGCCGCCTTCGGCCTGACGGGAGCGACAGCACCTCAGGCACTGGCCGTTTCCGTCTTGTTCGGACTCCTCGTCATTGCGAATAGTCTGCCGGGTGGACTTCTATGGCTCCTCAAGGCCGGATTTCCCGCGCAACGCGCGAAGCCACGTTCCTCATTTGGAGCAATTATCGGTTTGGATTCAAGCTCGTCGGCGTAGCTCTTTACATCATCGGGACAGGCTGGTACTTCAGCGCACTACCTGTCGGAGGTGGCAATACGGGGCCAAAATGAAAGTCGTCGTATTGGGGGGGGATGGCTTTTGCGGGTGGCCGTCGGCTCTACATCTTTCCGCAAGAGGTCATAATGTTGCGATCGTCGACAATTTGTCGCGTCGCAAGATTGACGTTGAACTCGAAGTCGACTCGCTCACTCCGATTTCACCAATAGGCGCACGACTCAAAGCCTGGGCCGAGATTACTGGCAGGGTTATTCCATTCTACCAGTTTGATATCGCCGAACATTACCATCGGCTGCTTACGCTGTTTGAAGAGTTCAAGCCTGACGCGGTCGTTCACTTCGCCGAGCAGCGGGCGGCACCTTATTCAATGAAGTCATCGTTTCACAAGCGTTACACGGTCAACAACAACATCAACGCCACCAATAATGTGCTCGCGGCGGTCGTCGAATCCGGAAACGATATCCATCTCGTCCATCTCGGGACGATGGGAGTCTACGGCTACGGCACGGCCGGAATGAAAATTCCTGAAGGCTATCTGCTGGTGAAGATCGACACGCCGGCCGGCGAGACGATTAGCCAGGAGATACTCTATCCGGCAAATCCGGGCAGCATCTATCATATGACCAAGACCCAAGACCAATTGATGTTCGCGTTCTACGCCAAGAACGACGGTGTCCGGGTCACCGACCTTCATCAGGGAATCGTTTGGGGCACGCAGACCGAAGAAACCAAACTCGACGATCGGTTGATCAATCGCTTCGACTATGACGGCGATTACGGCACAGTGCTCAACCGCTTCCTGATGCAGGCGGCACTCAAATATCCGCTCACTGTCCACGGTACAGGCGGGCAAACTCGCGCCTTCATCAATATTCAAGACACGGTGCGTTGTATTGAGCTCGCCATCATGCATCCGCCTCAGCGCGGCGAGCGCGTCAACATCCTTAACCAGATGACGGAGGTGCATCGGGTGCGGGAGCTGGCTAAGATGATTTCGGATATGACTGGCGTTTCAGTCACCTATCTGAAGAATCCTCGCAAGGAGAGCGACGAGAACGAGCTGCATGTCGAGAACAGCCGTCTGCGCAATCTTGGTTTGGCGCCGATCACGCTCGAACTAGGACTGATGCGCGAAATCACTGAAATCGCGCAGAAGTACGCTCATCGTTGCGACACCTCCAAGATACCCTGCACCTCGGTTTGGCAGACCGAAAGCCAGCCCGTTGTCCAGCTGGCCCGGGCAGCTCGCGCTTGACGATAGGTCGCCATCATGCCTGGCGGCGCCGCGGATCTTGTAACGACCGCGTATCGTGCCGGACGCGAAAGCATGAATCGTGACATCCCACGCCCGTAGTCGGGGGCGTCGGGCAGGTGCGGCGGATCAAATAATTCGTTACAAGGGCCGCATGTCGGAAGATCGACCCCGCGTAATGAGCAATGGCGAACTTCAGTAAAATTCTGATCACCGGGGGTTGCGGCTTCATCGGCAGTAATCTAATCGAGTTGCTGCGGCGGCACGAAAGCTGCGATATCCGCGTGCTCGATAACGAGACCAACGGATCGCGTCGCGACATTGTCGCCTTCGACGTCGAATTCATCTCCGGGGACATCAATGACGGCGCGGTTATGACTCGCGCGCTCGACGGCGTTGATCTGGTGGTTCATCTGGCCGCCGACACCCGTGTCGTTGATTCGATCACCGCTCCGGAGCGGAATTTTCGTACCAACGTCATCGGCACCTTCAACGTTCTGTGCTGCATGCGGGAATCTGGCGTGCGCCGGATCGTGAACGCCTCGACCGGGGGCGCCATTCTGGGTGAGGTTTTGCCGCCTGTGCATGAGGAAATGGCCGCGGCACCAACTTCCCCCTATGGCGCCAGCAAGCTTTCCGCCGAAGGTTATTGCTCGGCGTTTTCAGGCGCCTACGGCTTCGCCGCCACGAGCCTGAGGTTTTCAAATGTGTATGGGGTACGCTCTTACCACAAGGGAAGCGTCATCGCACATTTCTTCAAGCAGATCCTCGCCGGCAAGGAGCTCGTCGTTTACGGGGACGGCAGTCAGACCCGCGATTACGTCTACGTCGGCGACCTGTGTGAAGGCATTCTGCTGGCAATGCGGAAAGACACAAGCGGCGTGTTTCAACTCGGCACGGGCCGGCCGACTGCACTCAACGATCTGATCGCCGAGATCGAGACCACAGTCGGCAGTGAACTGAAAGTCCGTTATGAGCCGTTTCGCGCCGGCGAATTGCGTCAGACGTGGTGCGATATCAACAAGGCTCGGCGCATCCTTGGCTATGATCCGAAAACGTCCCTCGGCGTCGGCCTGACACGCACCTGGAGCTGGTTCAAGGAAGCGACGGTCAATGGTTAGTGACCGTCAAAGCACGGGCCCACGACCCGACAGCGACGGGCTGTCGCGCGGTCGCGATAAGCCGCGCAGTGACGTTACTGACGGCGTTTCGCGATTGTCGCCTTATTATGACGCCGTAAAGGAAACTCGGTACGCGCAGGAGCCATCGCACAAACGGCCGCCGATGCCCGTGTGGGCGATTGGCGCGGCCGCGCTGGCGGCGGCGCTCCTGGTCTGGCTTCAGCCTACCGAACAAGACGCCACCCTCGCCGCGCTCGTCCTCGGGGGAAAAATTCCCGTGCAGCCTGCCTCACTGATGGGTCATTATTTCTTCGGCACCTGGACGCTGATCAACCAGGCTGGCGGCCTGCTGCTGTGGCTCGGATTGCCGCAGCCGGGCCTCGATTACGCATACGATTTCGCGTTCGTCGCGGCGACGCTCGTTTCGTATGCGATGATCGTCTATGGGTTCGGCGCGAAGCCGTTATTTGCGCTGTTCGCAGCACTTTTCTGTTTTCTGAGCGGCTTTTTGGTCCACATCTTCGTCTCGCCCGACTATTCCGCGGGCTGGACCCTCTGGGACCATCCGGATCCTTACACCTACGGGGCGGCGGCCTATGCCGGAACTTCGCTCGTCATTGGATCACTGGCCGGCGGGCGCAATAGACTTGCCGGCTTTGTGGCGGCGGTTTTGATCGCTGTTCACCCGGTCGTGGGCACTTTCATGGGCGGCATGTTGATTGTCGGCGTGCTCGGATGCCGGCTGCTTATGCCCTCCGTCGAGACGACAGGGATCGCCAAGGGATATTTTTGCGGCCTGATCGTTGTAGCACTTAGCCTTGCGGCTTTCCTGATTATGCGGCCCGTGCCTGGCCATACCATCGATACGGCCGCTTATCACAATTACATGAAGTTCTGGGAATACCATCGCGCGCGGCCGTTCGAGCCGACTGCGCTTATTCCGGTTTTGGCGGCGGCACTTGTACCCGGCCTCATATTCATCTCGTCGTGGCGGCGCGAGAGCCCAGCGCGGCTCGCGGCCCTTGTGGTTTTGCTGAGCGCACTGGCTTCCGGGACATTGTACGTCGCGTTCTACTTGCTCCGCGACCATGCGCCTCAAATCTTCGTCGCCGCCATGCCGTCGCGCTTGATCAGCGTACACGCCGCGATTGCAGGTGCGTTCGCAATCGGCCTGGGACTTTGGGCTTATCAAGGTCTACTGTCTGAGCGGGCCAACAGCGCCCGCGCCCATCGGCTCTTCGTTTCGGCGCCGTGGTTGGCGCTGATCGTACTGGCTTTCCTCGTACCACCCTCGATCGCCCGCACATTACCGGAGGCGGCCACTGATTTGGCACAGCAGCTCCGGGGCGTCGGCCGTTTAACGATGAATAACGGCGCTTTCTGGATCGCGGTGCGCAGAGCCCATATCAAAACGCCGGTGCTCGTGACCGCCGCCGCAAGCCACGATAGCCAGCGCTTTGGTCATCTTCCCGTACTGTTGGATGTCGTGCAGATCGACTTCGTGCCATATCTGCCGTTCACGGCACACCAGGTCGCCGAAATTATCGAAAAGGGCTATGGCGTTTCGTTCAGTGCGCCACCCATCGCCAACGTCGACGATCTTCCAGTTGGTGCTGGCCGCGCCTATTGGGAGGCGCTCGATCTGCACGGGTGGAACGCGCTCGGCGGCGAACTCGGGTTCGGTGCGGTACTCGCACCGAGCGAGTGGCATGTCGCACTGCCTGTATTGATAGCGGGACCCGAATTTTCCTTGTACCGGGTGCCCGGCGGTTAAGCTGTGCAATGAACCTCACGCCCCTCGCAGCGGCTGCCGCGTAAACGCAATGCCCGCATGACCGATCCACTGCGCAATTGGGGCCTGTACCGCTCGGCGAGCGTGAGGACAGCAGCGCTATTCTACTTTCTCGCCTTCCTTCTGCTCGCAGTTTCGCTGTTCCCTGCGTTGCATACTTCGTTTGCCCATCATGATGATTTCGGCCTGTTCGATCGGAATTGGGAGAACCAGCGGATCTATCTGGAAACAGCATTGGGGCGGCCGTTCTTCGCCATCTTTGACGACATCCTAGTGTTCCCGTTGGTTAGATCGCTCAACGATATTGTCTATGTTCGTTGGCTCATTGTCGTCGTTCTCGCTGGATCCTTCACGCTATTAGCGTTCTTTTTGTACCGGCGCGGCCTCAGTTTCATTCTGGCATTCCTGGCGGCGTCGCTGGTATTCCTACTCCCCGGTTTCCAGCAGCGCGTCTTTCACAGCATTTCACTCGCGGCTGTCATCGCGATCTTGCTTGCGCTGGCCGCTGGCGTGATGACGAGTTCTCTGCATTTCACGCGCTGGGGCGGGCGTGACATTCGTGCCCTGGTCGTGGCGCTCGCCATGCTTGCGGTGTCGGCCTACACCTATCTACCGTCGACCATGTTCTTCGTCGTCGCACTCACAGCCGATCTTCTGTTCAGACGCGATCAATGCTTTGTGGAACGTGGGGTGCGTTTCGCCACGGCCGGCATGGCTTTTGCGACCTTTCTTGTTTTCACCGTGGTGCTGCACAAGTTCGTCATCCTGCCTCTATTGCTGAAAGTCAACGCTGAATTCGGCCATGGTTACGGCTCGGGCTATGTCGTTGCGGTTTCCGATGCCATTCCCAATCGAATCAGAGAATTCCTTTTCGATTGGCTGCCGCTGGAAGCACGCTTGTGGTGGCTCGAGTGGCCCCCGGCGTCGCTTGCGATCGCGGCCTTATTGTTCGTCGGCATGGCGGCGTTCGTCGTCCGGCAAACAGCATTCGAGAGAAGCGCCGGCAGTGTCGTTGTGGCGGAGCTTTCGATCGTAATCTTTCTGGTGTTTGGCGCCATCGTGTTCGTCAATGCGCCGAGCATCATCTCCGACAGCGGGGGCGCGTTCAGCCGCACAATGTTGCCGGCGTCGGCTCTTATCACTCTCCTGACCTTTTGGATCTGTTACCGAGCATTTGGTCCGTCGCCGTATTTCACGGTTGGCGCCGTTACGCTGAGCGGGCTGGCATTGTTTAGCGCATTTCATCGACTCGACGGCACGGTGCGCACGACGAGCACCGAGTTCGAGTTGGTGCGAACAGCCGCTTCCGAACTCGCGGCCACCCGCGATCCTTTCAAGGAACTCGTTATTGTTTCCCCCACCCCCGGGATTTCGTATTTCGGTGATGTACCCTTCAAGGATGAGTTTTACTCACTCAACTCGCACGACTCTGGCGAGATCCGGGTCATGTTCAAGGCCGTTCTCTCTGGAGCCCAGACGGGGCCGCGCTTCGCCAACCTCCATTTTGTTTGGGACCCGCAATATCGACAGAGCTGGTACAACTCGGACGAGCTCTGGTACGTTTACGCCGAACGTCAGGATCGAATGAGGAGTCGTCGCGCGTTCATCTGCGACAGCAATGACGCATTTCTTATCTACCACAGCGCGGCAGTGCTCAATTTTGCCGACCCCAAGCTATACTTGGATCCCCACGATGGCTGCCGTCCGACCTTCATTCGGATCGAGGGCGCAAGCCTCGACGCATTCGTCCGCAATGGTAAAAGAGTGCGGTTCGACTTTTTGCTCTTACCCAATGACACGCCTGGGCGTGCGATCGCCCAAGAAAGCTTCGCCGTTCAATTCGTGCGTAATAACTATTATGCGATATCGCCCGCGATGGGAGCGCTCGATGCGGCAAAGGCGCCAGCATCGCTGCTTGCCACCTGCGTCGCGACAAGCCATTGCTTTGTCGCTCAATCTTTGGATGAACTCGACGCGTTAGTCGCAAAGCACGAGGGGAGTTCGTCAGCGCGTTGATGCTGCGGTCTTTGCCTTCCAACGCCCCCGGTCACAGTCCGAGCTTGCCCTTTACGATGAAATTCGGTCGACGCAGCATCTCTTGCCAGATACGGTAGACATAGAGGCCGATCACAAAATTACCGAGCAGCGACACTGCGAACGTCAGCGCTGCGAGGGCAAACACGCCGACGCGCCAATCCGCTCCCGATACGAGTGCCGCAACGACGACGGCGACACCGGCGATTAAGGCCATCGCACCAGCCACGCCAAGCGCATAGATGGGCATGCCCGAAAAACTCAAAATGGCGTTGCTGAAGACGCGAATAGCAGCCTTGCTGATTCCGGCCCGCTTGGATTCTCCCGCAACCCGCGGCAATCGCTCGTAGTCGAGCGTAGTCTGATTGAAGCCGATCCAGGCCGCCATGCCGCGGATATAGGGATAGCGCTCCGGCATGGCGACAAGGTGATCGAGCGCCCGCCGGCTGTAGAGCTTGAAATCACCAACATCGACTGGGATGTTCACCGCCGAAGAGGATTGGATGATCCGGTAGGCGAGCTTAACAACGGCAACGTGAAACCAGCCTTCGCCCAGGCGGCGCGTACGATGCATATTGACGACATCGGCGCCGCCCCGCCACGCCGCAAGCATTTGCGGTATGAGCTCGGGCGGGTCCTGGAGATCGCAGTCCAGATAGACGGCGCAGGCTCCGGACGCCAATTGCAGTCCTCCCATCATGCACGCATAGACGCCGAAGCGGCGCGATGTCGTAACCGCCTTGATGCGCGGGTTGCGCCCGTGCAGTTCCTCGATGATCTGATAAGACCGGTCTGTCGAGCTGTCGTCGATCAGAATAATCTCGTAATCGTCGTCCATGTTTGCAAAAACCTTGGACACGCGATCAACAAGTATGGGCAGAACCTCTTCCTCGTTCCGGAACGTTACGACCACGCTGATCAGGTTTGCCATTTAACTATGTTCCGACGCGACTGGGAAAGAGGCAAGCTCGAAGATGGAAGCAACATTTTCCGATGTACGAACTCGGATCATAGAAAGGGAGTATGCGGGTTGCAAGCCGACTGGCTTGCGCGATCGATGCCGATTGACCCCGGTGCAATCGGCTCCGTTGATCGTTCATTCAATTCATCGCCGTCGGCCGGGTTCGCCAGGGACCGCGATCCGAAACCGAAGACGAAATATTGCAACATCAGCCAGATCGAATACACGACGTTCAGCAAAGCCATGTAGATCGTCACATCAACGCCAAGCGTCCGCGAGAAATCGAAGCCGTTGCCGTCGGCGCCAAAGAAAATATACATGTTCAAATTAAGCATCAGCGTCAGC
>JASHVN010000578.1 GCA_030044555.1 Xanthobacteraceae bacterium
GGCGGGACGCTGCCGCCGTTCCGCTACAAAAATCTGGGCACCTTGGCCACGATCGGGCGGCGGTCCGCCATCGTCGAGCTGGGCCCGCTTCAGCTCAAAGGTTTTATTGGATGGCTGTTCTGGAGCGTGGTGCACATCTACTTTCTGATCGGGCTGCGCAACCGCTTCATCGTCGCCACGACCTGGTTGTGGAGCTACATCACCTTTCAGCGCGGCGCCCGCCTGATCACCGAAGTGCCGCCGCCGCGGCCGCAGCCTTGAGGCGGTGCCAAAGTCATTTGCGGCTACAGCGGACTAGCGTGGTGGATTTGAAGTTCCTAAGATCCGGCGGCAAACTCGAGTAGGAACTTCAAATCCAAAAAACCACACTAGAATCATTAAATTGCTAGCGTCCCTTTGATTCCGAAGTTCGCATCAAAGCAGCCGCCAGCACATGCGAACTTCGGAATCGGGACACTAGGTCAAACTCATAAGCCTCGATCGCTTGCAGCCGTTGCGATCGACGGCTCTCTCTGATCGTTTCTATAGCGGCCGTGGATCGGCACGCTTTATGAGTTTCGGACCTAAAGCCCGCTGAACCAGTTATAGCCCTGATTCTCCCAATAGCCGCCGGCGTCGTTGTTTTGCACCCACATGGCGGTGACGTATTTCGGATTTTTGAAGCCGAGCTTGGTGGGGATGCGAATCCTGATCGGATATCCGTACGCGGTCGGCAGGATTTTGTGGTCGAACTTGAGGGTCAGCTGTGTCTGCGGATGCAGCGCCGTCGGCATGTCGATGGTGTTCGAATAGCCTTCAGCGCACTGGAACCAGACATATTTTGCCCTCGTATCGGCGCCGATCAGTTTCAGGAAATCAGACAGCCTCACGCCCTGCCAGGAGCCGATGGCGCTCCAGCCTTCGACGCAGACCAGCCGCGTGATCTGCGAGACCTCCGGCAGCTTGTAGAGTTCGGCGAGCGTCCATGGCTTCTTGTTGTCGACGAGGCCGCCAATTTCGAGCTTGTACGTGCTGCCGTCGATGTCGGGCGCCTCATCCTCGGAATAATAGGCGTTGAACCGAAACGGCCGCGTCACGTCGCTTTCCGAATAGGTCGGCGCCAGAGTGTGCGGATTGAACAGCCGCGCCTGCACCCAATCGTTGAAATTGGAGATGACGCGTAAGGCGCTCTCGGACGTGTCGCCGTCGATGATGTCGCATCCGGTCAGCGCCGCGAGTGCGCCAACGCTCACGATGCCGCGCAGAAACAGTCGCCGTGACCGCGCCGGCATGAGCTTTGCCGCGTCGTTGAGCAACAGATTCGGGTCGACGCCGGGCGGAGCTTTGCGCTGACGAGACATCGCCTTCTCCCTGATTTTTCCTTTGAGCATGATCTCATCCGAAAACCTGTTTCCACTTTTCGGGATCGTGCTCTAACGTCCAAAAATCATCGCGCGCAGGCTCTGCGGCACGATGAGGGCGAGGACGATGTGCACGCTCAGAAATGCAACGATCGACGTCATGGCGGCAAAGTGCACATAGCGCGCGGTGTTATAGCCGCCGAAAAAATCGGTGAGCCACCAGAACTGCACCGGCTTCCAGATCGACAGGCCGGAGAGCACGATCACAATGCCGGCGAGCAAAACACCGGCATAAAGCAGCTTCTGCACCGCATTATAGACCGACAGGTCCTCGTGCGAGAGCTTGCCGCGCAAAGCGGCAGAAAGGTCCCTCATGACCTCACGCGGCCGGATCGGAAACAGCTTCTTGCGGAAACGGCCTGTCGCGATTCCAAGACTGAGATAGACCAGACCGTTGACCACCAAAAGCCACATGGCGGCGAAATGCCACAGCAGCGCGCCGGCGAGCCAATTGCCGAGCGCGATCTGCGGCGGAAACGTGAAATCGAACAGCGGCGACGCGTCGTAGACCTGCCAGCCCGAGCCGATCATCATCAGCACGGCGAGCGCGTTGATCCAATGGGTCACGCGTACCCAGGCGGGGTGAATGACCGCGGCGGACGGCGCCGCACTGTCGGGTGCCATTGGCGTGGTTGCAGCTTCGCTCGACATGACTCATCCAATCTGCCGATTCATTCAATCTCATGGAAACCTATAACAAACCAACACCACGCCAGTGCTCACATTCCTGTCACGCGCAGTTCAAGGCCGTAACACATCGGCGTGAGGGCAAAACTCTCGCCGCCCGCCTTGAGAGCAGGCGGCGAGAGGAGGCAAGCCGCGTCACATCGGCAGCAGCACAGTATCGATCACGTGAATGACGCCGTTCGACTGCAGCACGTTGGCGATGGTGACGTGAGCGATGTCGCCTTTGGCGTCGGTGATGCTGAGCCTGCCGGGGCCGTCCTCCTTGACGATGAGGTCGTCGCCCTCGACGGTCTTCAACTTGGCCATGCCCTCGCCGGCCTTGACGGCCTTCATCAGGCCGGCGGCGGTCAGCCGGCCCGGCACGACGTGATACGTCAAGATCTTCACCAGCGTCGGCTTGCTTTCCGGCTTGAGCAGATTATCGACGGTGCCGGGCGGCAGCTTGGCGAAGGCCTCGTTGGTGGGTGCAAACACCGTAAACGGGCCGGGGCCCTCCAGCGTTTCGGCGAGCCCGGCGGCCTTCACGGCAGCGACCAACGTCGTGTGGTCCTTGGAGTTGATCGCGTTCTGAATGATGTTCTTTGACGGATACATCGGCGCGCCGCCGACGGTCACGGTTTTCTTCGGCATCTGCGCATAGAGCGGAGCGGTCGTCACCGCGCCGAAGGCCAGCACGGCAGCGGTGGCAAACAAAGCGAAACGCTTGGACATTGATCGTCTCCATTTTGATTGAATATCGCCGGTCAGAAGTGGCGGCGAACCGCCGGCGAGACGCGACGGGGATCGTCGTCGCTTTCAGATACGGCGGCCGCGCAGGCCGGTTTCAGACGGGCCCTCACAGACGCGTGAAAGGCAAAATTCGCGCGCGTAAAAATAAATTCGTGGCGCGCCGCACTTTTCCGCTCTGTGGCGCTGCGCTATGAAGCGCCGCTCACGCGTGGAGCGGATTTGACATTCGCTGCCCCCCTAGCCGCGAATTGGTGAAGCGAATGTCAAATCCAAAAGCTCCACTAGAACTTATTCTTGCTGGTGGTCCTTTGATTCCAACATTCGCATGAGAGACTGCTGAACCGGAATGCGAATGTTAGAATCGGACCACGAGGCGGTTTGGAAAAAGGAAATGGCGATGGGAAAGACGAGTCCGGGAAATTATTTTGAAGATTTTCGTATCGGCCAGGTGATCCGGCACGCCACCCCGCGCACGGTGACGGTCGGCGACGTGGCGCTCTATACCGCGCTGTTCGGCGGCCGCTTCGCCGTGCAATCGTCGGACGAATTCGCCAAGGCCATCGGCTACCTGCGTTCGCCGGTCGATGACTTTTTGGTTTTTCACTTCATCTTTGGCAAGACCGTGCCTGACGTTTCGCTCAACGCGGTCGCCAATCTCGGCTATGCGGGCTGCTATTTCCGCAAGCCGGTCTATCCCGGCGACACGCTCTCGGCGCTCTCCGAGGTGATCGGGCTCAAGGAGAATTCAAGCCACAAGACCGGCATCGTCTATGTACGCACCACCGGAACCAACCAGGACGGCGCGCCGGTGCTCGAATACGTGCGCTGGGTGATGGTGCTCAAAGGCAATGAAGCGGCACCGCCGCCCGGCGATCATGTTCCGCGGCTGCCGACCGTGCTCGACCCGAAGGTTTTGGGCGAGGCTTGTCCGCCCATCGACGTCGTCGATTACGACTTCGCGCTCGCCGGCAGTCCGTATCGCTTCGACGATTACGCGGTCGGCGAAAAGATCGATCACGTCGACGGCATCACGGTCGAAGAAGCCGAGCACATGATGGCGACACGGCTTTATCAAAACACCGCGCGCATTCATTTCGACCTTTACAACGCCAAGAAAGGCCGCTTCGGCAATCGCCTGATCTATGGCGGTCACGTGATCTCGCTCGCCCGCGCGCTGACCTTCAACGGGCTCGCCAACGCCTTTCACATCGCGGCCATCAATGG
>JASHVN010000072.1 GCA_030044555.1 Xanthobacteraceae bacterium
AACAACCGCCAGGTGATTCAGCCTCGCGGCAAAGTCTTAGGCGGCTCGAGCTCGATCAATGGGCTCCTCTATATCCGCGGCCAGAAAGAGGACTTCGATCATTGGCGGCAGCTCGGCAATGCCGGCTGGGGGTTCACCGACGTGCTGACCTACTTCCGCCGCGCCGAAGACCAGGAGCGCGGCGCCGACGAGCTGCACGGCACAGGCGGTCCGCTTTCGGTCTCCGACGTCTGCGAGCCGCATCCCCTGTGTGAAGCGTTTCTCACGGCGGCGGAGAATTCCGGCATTCCGCGCAATGACGATTTCAACGGACCACGCCAGGAAGGTGCCGGCTATTTTCAGCTCACCGCGAAGAACGGCCGCCGCTGGTCGACCGCCGCCGGCTATCTCCGCCAAGCACGGCGCCGGCCCAATCTGGCGCTGAAGACCGATGCGCTGGCGACGCGCGTGCTGTTCTCCGGCCGGCGCGCCGTCGGGGTCGAATATCGCCAAGACGGAATCCAAGCAGGGACCACGCAGACTGCCTACGCCGATGGTGAGGTCATTCTCGCCGGCGGCGCATTCAATTCACCGCAGCTCTTGCAACTCTCAGGCCTTGGTCCCGCACAGGTATTGCGCGACTTCGGCATCGCGGTAATCGCCGACATGCCCGGAATCGGCGCCGATCTGCAGGACCACCTGCAGGTTCGCATGCAATTGCGTTGCACCGAGCCGATCACCGCCAACGATGTCATCAATAGCTGGCGTCACCGCTACGGCGCCGGCGTGCGCTATTTCCTTTCGCGCAAGGGGCTGTTGAGCATAGGCGCCGGCTATGCGGGCGCGTTCCTGCGCACACGGCCGGAACTGGCGTCGCCGGACGTTCAGTTTCATTTTCTCATCTTCTCGACCGAGACGGCGGGCGCCAACGTGCATCCGTTCTCCGGTTTCATGGCATCGGTCTGCCAATTGCGTCCGGAGAGCCGCGGCTTTGTGCGCATCAAGTCGAGTGATCCCGCCGTGGCGCCGGCGATCCAGCCGCGCTACCTCTCGAGCCGCGCCGATTGCGACACGATCGTCGCCGGATTCAAGAAGCTGCGCATGGTCATGAATGAGCCGGTGATGCGCCGCTACATCGCCGAGGAACGCATGCCGGGGGCCGATTGCGTCAGCGACGCCGATATCCTCGCCTATGCGCGGGCAACAGGCACGACGGTCTATCACCCGACCTCGACCTGCCGCATGGGCTCCGATCCGAACGCGGTCGTCGACGAGCGGCTGCGGGTTCGCGGCTTCGAGCGCTTGCGCGTGATCGACGCTTCCATCATGCCCACACTAGTCTCCGGCAACACCAATGCGGCCACGGTGATGATCGGCGAAAAGGGAGCCGACATGGCGCTGGAGGATGCGGCAGCGAACGCGCCGATCGCGCTGTCGGCGTGAGGGTGCTGCGCCGCGCCATCCGCGAGCACCCGCTTACCCGGCCTTCGCTCCAGCCATCAGCTGCTTCATGTAGGCGAACACCTCCGGGGAGGCGTGCGCCATATCGTCGAGCGCGTGGCCAATGTCCTTGGCGCTGACGGGGCTGATGTCCACGCCAAGCTTCTGACCTTCGGCAAGGAAATGGGGATCGCGGTGTGCCGCCGCGAAGGCCGTGCGCAGCGCCGCCAACCGGTCGGCTGGAACGTCAGGTGGCGCCACGTAGGGCCGCGCCATGGTCAAAAGCGGCGTTTCGGCGAAAACGATCAATTCCCACGCCTTGGCGTCGAGCGCCAATTCGCGCGCAGTGGGGACGTTAGGCAGGTCCGGATGCCGCGTGCGGCGGGCGAACTGAACGAGAACGTGGAAGCCGCCGTCGGGCTTGAGCCATTGCGGCCGCGAGGTTGCCACATAGGAATAATCGAACGTGCGGCCGTCGACCTCACCGCGTTCGACGGCGAGCACGATTGACGGCGTCGAGGTATAGCCGAGCACCTGCTTGATGCGGATGCCGATCGTATCGCGCAGGATTTTCGGCACATCGGCGTCGGTGCCGCCCTGCCCGGTGCCGCCGAGCACGAGCGGCGGCGTGTCTGGCCTGCGCGCCTCGACAATCGATGTCACCGGCGCTTTCGGCCCGAGCACGAGGATATAGGCATCGTTGGCGTAGCTCGACGAAGAGCCGAGCCAGCTGAATTTGTGCACGTCAAATTGGACGTTGGGATCGGCGCCGAGCAGCCCGAGCAGCGGCATGTCGCGAGCGATCAACGTGAAGGTGGTGCCGTCCTTCGGCGCATTGACGTAGGTATAATTGGCCGCGCGCATGGAGCCGGCTCCCGGCATGTTCTGCACCACCACATCCGGGTTGCCGGGAATGTACTTGCCGAGATAGCGCGCCACGAGCCGCGCCGTGATGTCGTAACCGCCGCCGGGCCCATAGCCGACGATCAAAGTGATCTGCTTGCCGTGGTAAAAGTCCGCAACCGCGCTTTGCGCGCGCGCCGCGCCGACCGGCGCGAACAAGGCGCCGGCAATCGCCGCGACGGCTCGTCTCCGGTCCATTGCCGGCTCCCCCGATTTTCTCTTCGCGCAGCGTGCCGCTCAGGCGGCGAGATTGCCGAAGCGGACGAGATTGCCTTTTTGCTTGTCGTTGCGCGGCGGCAATTTGAACAGCCGCGCGGCGGTACCGCCAAGGATATTGTGCTTGGCTTTCTCGGAGAGGAACGGCAGGTCCCACACGGTCGAAGGCAGATCGAAATCCCAATGCGGATAATCGGAGGCGTACATCAGCTGCGTCTCCGCGTTGATCATGCGGAACGTGCACTGCAGCGCTTCCAGATCCACGCGCTCCATCGGCTGCGAGGCGTAGTACATGTCGCGCATGTACTCGCTTGGCCGCTTCTTCAAGAGCGGATATTCGGACGCGCGCAGCATGAATTCGTGATCGAGCCGCTGCATCAGGAACGG
>JASHVN010000579.1 GCA_030044555.1 Xanthobacteraceae bacterium
AATCCGAAAGCGGCTATCCGACCTCTGATTTCTGATTCCTGATTTCCGACTTCCGATAAGGCTGCAACAGCGAGCGCGCCTTCTCCGCCGACATCGGCTCGCCGAAAGCAAAACCTTGAGCGTACTCGCAGCCGAGCTGAAACAGCTCGACGGCATCGGAATCCGTTTCCGCGCCCTCGGCCACCACGTCCATGCCGAGATCGTGGGCGAGCGCGATGATCGAGCGCAGGATCACCGGCCGCGTGCCTTTGGTGGTCGTGCGCACGAAGGACTGGTCGATCTTGATCGTGTCGAAGGGAAAACGCTGCAAATACGACAGCGACGAATAGCCGGTGCCGAAATCGTCGAGCGAGAGGCCGGCGCCGAGTTCGCGAACGCGCTGCAGCATCTGCGCGGCATGTTCCGGGTTCTCCATCACGACCGACTCGGTGAGTTCGAGTTTGAGCGAACCGCGCGACAGCGGCGTGCGTGCAAGCACGGTGCGCAAGTCCTGAATGAGATCGTGACGCAGCAATTGGCGCGAGGAGACGTTGACGCTGCAGAAGAGCGACTCGCGGTGGCGCAGCGTGCGCTGCCAGCCGCTGAGCTGCCGCGCGGCGCGTTCGAGCACGAACAGGCCGAGCTCTACGATCAGGCCGGTCTCTTCGGCGACGCTGATGAACTCGATCGGCGACAGCTGCCCGAGCTTCGGATGATTCCAGCGCGCCAGCGCCTCGAAGCCGGCGACGGCGCGGTCATCCAGCCGCACGATCGGCTGGTAGAGGATATTGATCTCGTCGTGTTCAAGCGCGCGCCGCAGATTTGATTCGATCGACAGCCGGTCGGTCTTGCGCGCCCGCATCGAGGGTTTGAATACGTCGATGCGGTCGCCGCCGGCGCGCTTGGCGTGATACATCGCGAGTTCGGCATCCTTGAGCATTTCGTCGCCGCGCTGCGGTTCGCCGCCGCCGAGCGTCAGGCCGATCGAAGCGGTCAAGAAAATCTCGCGATCCTTGAATGCGATCGGTGCGCGCAAGGTCCGCCGGATGGTCTCGGCGAATGCCGTGATCTTTGCCGTATCGTGTTCCGACAACAGAATAAGGCCGAACTGGTCGCCGGCGAGCCGCGCCAGCGTATCCTGCGGCTTGATCAACCGCCCGAGCCGGCGCGCCAGCGTCAGCAGAATTGAATCGCCGACCGCCATGCCGATCGAATCGTTGACCTGCTTGAAGCGATCGAGGTCGATGACCATGACGGTCGGGCGCGGGCCCGCGTCAGGCTTGCTCTGACTGGCCTTGATGAAGCCGAGCGCCGCTTCCAGCCGGTCGAGGAACAATTCGCGGTTGGGCAGGCCGGTGAGATTGTCGTGCACGGCGTCGTGGAGTAGCCGCTCTTCGGCGGTCTTGAAGGCGGTGACGTCGGTCAGCGTGCCGACGAGGCGCACGACTTCGCCGTCCGAACCGACCACCGGCCGCGCCCGCAGCGCGAACCACAGATAATGGCCGTCGCCGGTACGCATGCGGAAATCCTGCGCCACGCGCCCGCGCCGCTGCTCGAGCACGCTGTCGAGGGTGGCGCGGAAGCGGTCGCGGTCGAGATGATGGAGCACTTCGAGCCACTTGGCCGCGGGGCCCTGCAGCAATCCGCCCTTGAGCCCGAGTATCGCTTCGGTCTCGGCGCTGGTGAAGACATGGTCAGAGGAGACGTCCCAGTCCCAGATCATGTCGCCGGCACCGGTCAGCGCCAGCGCGCGGCGTTCCACGTCGGAGACGATGCCGTGCGTGATGCCGCCCGCGAAAGCGTGCTGCATCACCGTAAAGCCGATCAGCATGACGATGAGGACCAGGCCGCCGAGCAGGGCCGGGGCGACGATGTCGTTGGTGAGATAGCCGAGTACGGTGAGAGCTGCGCCGAACACCCAGACAACCAGCAACAGCCAAGTCGGTATCAGCATCACCGCGCGGTCAAAATGATGGGTGGACAGATAAACGACCAGCGCAAAGCCAAGCACGGCGATGAGAAACAGCGAAATGCGGGCGATGCCGGAGGCGACTTCGGGCGAGAACAGGGCGACCGCGACCAGCGCGCCCAGGAAGGCAAGCCAGCCGGCGGTGATATGGGCGTAGCGCACATGCCAGCGGTTGAGGTTCAGATACGCGAACAAAAACACCAGCAGCGTTGCCGCCAGGATGGCTTCGCCGGCCGCGCGCCACACCCGCTCGGCGTCCGACGACATGTCGAAGACTTTGGCCCAGAACCCGAAATCGATGCCGATATAGACCAGCACCGCCCAGCCCAAAGCCGCCGCGGCCGGAAACATGACGCTGCCTTTGACCACGAACAGAATGGTCAGAAACAGCGCCAGCAGGCCGGCAATGCCGATGACGATTCCCTGATAGAGCGTGAGCGAATTGACCTTGTCCTTGTAGGCGTCCGGTTCCCACAGGTAGAGCTGCGGCAAATTCGGCGTGCGCAACTCGGCGACAAAGGTGATCACCGTGCCGGGATCAAGCGTGATGCGATAAATGTCGGCGCTCGGGTTCGGCTGCAGTTCCGGCGGATCCCCTGAGGACGGCGTGATGTGGACGATGCGCGTCTCGCCGAGGTCGGGCCACAACAGGCCGGAGCCGACCATCCGGTAATGTGGCGCCACGATCAGCCGGTCGATTTGCTGATCGCCGTTATTGGCGAGCGCGAAGACCGCCCAATTGGTATTCGGCTCGCGGGCGCGGATCTCGATGCGGCGGACGATGCCGTCAGGCCCCGGCGCGGTGGAAATCTGCACGCGGTCGCCGTCGGAATGCTGAATTTCAACTGCGCCCGTGAGATCGATGGGCGGGCCTTTGGTGGGGACATTGATGGCTTCGACGGCGCGCGCTCCCGGTGCCCCGATCGTGGCCACCAATAGCAGCACCAGCACGCCCAGCTTCGCGGCGGCACGAACGAACGCCAATGAATGTCCTCCGACCTCAGCAATCGGCGCGGATCGTGCCCCGACGATTACTCATCCCCGAAAAACATATCGAACCGTCTTTGCGCCGAATTCGCGGCCAAGTTTTGCCAAGCTTTGAATTGCGGGCGAGACTCCCTGCGTAACCGCTTTTGTCGCTCGGAGGCAAGGATTTTCCTTTTAATTTTCAATAGGTCAGGCGCAACTGCCGAGCGGCTGACAAATGCCTTTATCCGGCGTTAAGTTTTGCTCCAAAAGGAGGGCGACATGGCCGCGATCGACCCCGACGAACTGCCTAAGAAAAAAATCACGCACGAGATGGGCCAGGATCTGGCTCTGCTTTCGGTCGGCGAACTCACCGAACGCGTAGGTCTCCTCAAGGAGGAAATCGCCCGGCTCGAAGCTGAAATGGCGAGAAAGCGCGCATCGAAATCGGCCGCAGACACATTTTTCAAAAGATAAGCTGCTTTTCAAAAGACAAGCCATTCGCGGCCGGGCTTTGGCGACTGGTTTTGACAATCGGGTTCGACTCGGACGGCAATAGCCAGTCGCAAGTTTTTGTATTTTATTAACTTTTTATTAAGCTTTCTCGTTCATTACGATAATCGTCCAACTTCTGGACATCGAGTGGCTCCTGTCCACTCTGTTTGACGCCTCCCTGTTATCACTTTGAGCCGCCGGCAACGGCGGCTCTTTTTTATCTGCGTCGATGGCTTGCTTATCTCGTCGATGGCTTGGCTGCGGCAGCCGACGCCGGCAACTATGTCGGCAGCTTTGCAAGTCGGAGACTGGACACACAGCCCCAGCCGGGCGATGCTGCCGCTGAGTGAGGCGTGCGATGTACGACAAGCGTTCGATGGAAGCCGGCGCGGTCTCCTTCAGCGAACGGCTGGCGAGTTCCCAGGTTTTCGCCACCCTGTTCCGAGAAGGAATGGCGCTGGTCGAGGAAACTGCGAGCTACCTTGACGGTCCCGGCCGCATGGACTCGAAAAGGCTCGAACGTGCTGGCGCGCTCGTTTACGCGACCGAAAGCATGCGCCTCACCACGCGCTTGATGCAGCTTGCCTCCTGGCTGTTGCTGCATCGCGCGGTGAAGGAAGGGGAAATGACGCTCGCTCAGGCGAGCAAGGAAAAGGCCAAGGTCAGGCTCGCGAGCTGCGAGCCGGGTGATGCCAAATCCATCGCGCTGCTGCCGGAAAAGCTGCAGGAACTCATTTCGCGCTCAGTCAAGCTGCAGGGCGAGGTCCGCCGCCTCGACGCCACGATGCATCCCGCGCCCCCCATTGCGGTCAGCGCCGGCAACCCGGTTGAGCGGCAATTGGGACTGTTGAAGGCGGCGTTTGAATCCGAGGCCTGAGGCGGCTGTTGCGCGCCTGTCCCGCTCTAGGACTTCAGGAAGCCTGAAAACTTCTTCTGGAACCGCGACAATCGGCCGCCGCGATCGAGCAGATGCTGCTGGCCGCCGGTCCAGGCCGGGTGCGACTTCGGGTCGATCTCAAGGTGCAGCGTATCGCCCGGCTTGCCCCAGGTCGAACGCGTCACGAATTCCGTCCCATCGGTCATGACGACCTTGACGTTGTGATAGTCGGGGTGAGTGTCGGCTTTCATGGCTATGTCCCATCAGGCGCGCTCTGTCCGGCGCCAAATTTCCATCGAATTGGGCGGGTTCTATATCAGCAGCAATGCGCGGGCGGCAAGCCGTCGCAATTGACCCGCGCGGGGGCCGCAAGGCATTGTCCGGGCGCAGCGAACTGGCGGGACAAGGAGTTAGCGGCACAAGTCGGGGCTGATTGTGTCCATTTAGTTGAATTGCAATGGAAAAAAAAGAATTCCGCGCTGCTTGGTCGCTGGCAGCCGTCTTCTCGGTCAGGCTTCTCGGCCTGTTCATGATCTATCCGGTCTTTGCCGCCTATGCCCGAAACCTTTCGGGTGCCAATCCGTACCTGATCGGCGAGGCGCTTGGCATTTATGGGCTGAGCCAGGGGTTGCTGCAGATACCTTTCGGCCTTTTGTCGGATCGTGTCGGCCGCAAGGCGATGATCGTTTTCGGGCTGATCCTGTTCGGAATCGGCAGCGCCGTTGCGGCGCTCTCCACCTCGATCGGCGGCGTCATCATCGGCCGCGCGCTGCAGGGAAGCGGCGCGGTCGGTTCTGTGATCCTGGCGCTGGTGGCCGATCTCACCGCGGAGGAAAACCGCACCAAGGCCATGGCGACGATCGGCATCAGCATCGGTGCCTCGTTCATGATCGCGCTTGTTGCCGGTCCGATTGTTGCGAATTTCGTCGGCGTGTCGGGCATCTTCTGGCTGATGGTGGGACTGGCGCTCCTTGGCATCGTGATCACTGAGTTCGTGGTGCCGTCGCCACGCCGGGTGCGGCTGCATCGCGACGCTGAGGCGGTTCCGGCACTCATCGGCGGGGTGCTGCGCGACCCGGAACTGTTGCGGCTCGACATTGGCATCTTTGTCCTGCACGCGATGTTGACGGCGAGTTTTCTCGTCGTGCCCGGGCTGTTGCGCAGCACGCTGGGATTGCCCGCCGCGGATCAGTGGATGGTCTATTTGCCGGTGCTCCTGCTTTCCGTCGTCTTCATGTTGCCGGCCATCATCGTCGCCGAGAAATATCGGCGCATGAAAGGCGTATTCGTGGGCGCGGTCGCCGTACTCGTCATCAGTCAAGCGATGCTCTATCTCGCCGCCGGCAACGTATTCATCTTGCTGGCGGCGCTGGTCGTGTTCTTCTCGGCCTTCAATGTCATGGAGGCGAGCCTGCCGTCCCTGATCACCAAGGTAGCGCCGGCCGAGGCCAAGGGCACGGCCATGGGGCTGTATTCGAGCTTGCAATTCCTCGGCATTTTCGCCGGCGGAATCGTCGGCGGATTGGCGCATCAGCATGGCGGGGACGCCGCCGTGTTTGCGTTGACCGGATTCATGGCGCTGGTCTGGCTGTTGGCCGCGGCGACCATGGCGCAGCCGAGCTATCTGACCACGCGGCTGCTTCCGGTCGCCGATGCGGCGGCTGGCGACAGCGAAAGCCTTGCCGCCCGCTTGCGGCAGGTGCCTGGCGTCGCGGAGGCCGTGGTGATCGCCGATGAAAAGCTCGCTTATCTGAAAGTGGATTCGCGCTCGTTCGACGCCGCCAAGGCGGCATCGCTGGCCGGCGCGGCTTGAATTTCACGTAGAGCATGATCCCGAAAAGTGGAAACCGGTTTTCGGATAAGATCATGTTCAAAGGAAAAATCTAGACCTTGATCCAAGGTCTAATCTGGCGGGGAGCGGCAGACCCGGTTGTGGCCCGAGCGTTTGGCTTCGTAGAGGGCGACGTCAGCCTCTTTCAGCAGTTCGTCGAATCCGCCCAAGTCGGCGTGGCAGGTGCTGACGCCGATGCTGACCGTCACCGCGATGCGCCGTCCTCCGACGATGACCGCGCGTTCGGCAACCAATTGCCGCAGCCGTTCCGCTGCGGCGACGGCGTTGTCGAGCGTGGCTTCCAGCAGCATGAGGGCAAATTCTTCGGCGCCCAAGCGCCCGGCGATATCGGAGGTGCGCTTATAGGTTCGCAGAATCTCTGCCACCGCCTTGATGGCTTCATCGCCGGCATCGTGGCCGTAGGTGGTGTTGATCGACTTGAAGCGGTCGATATCGATCATCAAGAACGCCAGCGGCCGTCCATAACGGCGAAAGCGCAACCATTCGCTTTCGGCGAGCGTCAGAAAATGCCGCCGATTGTTCAACCCGGTCAGTCGATCGACGCAAGCCAGCCGCTCGAGCGTTTCGGCCTCATCGGCGAGTTCGCTGACATTGCCGTAGGTCAACAGCCGGCCGCCATCAGGCAGCGCCTTGCAGCGGAACTGGATGGCTTCACCGTTGGCGAGCCGGATGCTGAGCGGCCGTTCGTCGCCGGTGCGGATCAGCGCCAATTGCTTGGCGACATAATCGCCCAATTGATCCGGCGGCACGGCGTAGGCGTTGATCCCGCGGCCATGATACATCAGCTTGACGAAGGTTTGCCGGCTATCGGCGAGTTCGTCCGGGACTCGCCAAAAACGACGGAAGGCGCGGTTGACGAATTGCACCCGCCGGTCCTTGTCCAAGACCACGATGCCGTTTGCCAGATCATCGACGACCGCGCGCAGGGCGGCAAGCTCGGCCGCGACGTCTGCAGCGTTGCGGCTTGATGTTTGGTTTCCGGCAACTTCTCCGATTGGCACAATCGCGTTCATGTTGCGTCCGCATGTTGTTCGGCAAGACGCATTCCGCGCCGAAAGTAATTGTAAAGGGAACATCGCACCAAAGGGTTGCGTAAATCGCCAAATTTCTATCGACTGGCCTTTTGCAAAATTTGTACGGATCGGGACTGCCTTGCAGCGGTTTCGCGCCCTGCGCCGTTCGCGGATTTACGGCCGCCAGCTCATGCGGAAGATCGGCGCGCCGGATCGCGGATTGACATCCGCGCCGGTCGTGACGAATCCGTGCTTCTCATAGAAGCGGATGGCGCGGGCATTGTCCTGGTTGACGTGGAGCTCGATGCCCGCTGGCGCCAGGCGCCGCGCCTTGGCGAGCAGAATGTCAGCGATACCGCGGCCCTGCCACGCGGTAGCGACGACGATCTGATCGAGGTATCCGCTGTCCGGATTGAGCACCATGGCGCCGACGATGCGGTCCTCCAGCAACGCAACGAGCCCGATCGAACCGGTGCGTTCGAGTTCGGCGATGCGGTCGCGGGTCCACCCGCGCCTCGCCGCGAAATCGATAGCCGGGTAGGCGGCCTGCCAGGCCGCGACCCACATATCGAGCGTTTCGGCTAAATCCTCGGTGCGCATCGGCCGGATGAAGGCGGCCGCGCCATTGTCCGTCATCGCGACGTCAGTTTCAGCTCGATGCGCCGGTTGTGGGCGAGCGCCTCGTCGCTGGTGCCCGGGTCGATCGGCTGGTACTCGCCGAAGCCCGCGGCGTCGAGCCGCTGCGGCGGCACGCCCTTGGTGATCAAATATTGCACGACCGAGATGGCCCGGGCGGCGGACAAATCCCAATTCGATTTGAACGGCGATGTTGCCCCCACCGGCCGGATGTCGGTGTGCCCCTCGACGCTCAGCACCCAATCGATGTCGTTGGGGATCTTGCTCTGCAATTCGAGGATGGCGCTGGCCAGCTTGTCGAGTTCGGCGCGGCCGTCCGGCCGCAGCGTGGCGGAACCGCTGTCGAAGAAGACCTCCGACTGAAATACGAAACGGTCGCCGACGACGCGGATGTCGGGCCGATTGCCAAGGATCTCGCGCAGCTTGCCGAAAAAGTCGGAGCGGTAGCGCGACAGCTCCTGCACGCGCTGCGCCAGCGCCACGTTGAGCCGCTGGCCGAGATCGGCGATGCGCAACTGCGCATCGCCTGCCTTCTTCTCCGACGCCCCGAGCGCATCCTCGAGCGC